>PUKR01000012.1 GCA_003552365.1 Syntrophomonadaceae bacterium | reverse complement strand
CCCCCTAATAGAATTGGAAGATTACTTTGTAGTATGATACCATTTTTTACAGGGGGTAGATAAGCAGTTCTTTCAGTTCAATTACTGAGTGTGCTAAATAGAAGGGGTTTTCTTTTTTCAACTCTTCTAATGTGCCATAACCGTAACTGACTGCAATTGCTTTCAGTCCACATATATGGGCCCCGATTATATCGTGTTTGCGATCGCCAACCATAACTGTTTTTGATTTATCAAGGGTATTATTGTTGGATAGCAAATAATCAATTACTTCTGCTTTTTCAACCCTGGTCCCGTCTTGATTGGCCCCGGCAATAAAGCTGAAATATTCGTCAAGTGCAAAATAATGCAGGATCGTTTCTGCAAAACAGGTTAATTTCGAAGTGGCCAGGTATATATTTGCTCCTTGATCATATAATTCTTCTAACATTTGGGGCACATGGGGATAGAGTTCGCTTTCATAAGCTCCCTTTTCCCGGTAATATTTCCTAAAGTAACTGATAGCTTGACGGGTTTCTTTTTCATTAAATCCGTACCTGTCTTGAAAAGATCTTTGCAGCGGAGGACCGATAAAAGATTTTAGATCACCTAACTCCTCTTCAATGCCAAATTTATTCAGGGCATACTGCACGGACCTGGTCACCCCGGCTGCAGAATCGGTCAGGGTGCCGTCCAGGTCAAATATGACATGGGCAAAACGGTTAATTTTACTAAGGTTTCCGGACATTTTTTATTCCTTTTTGTTTAAGTTTAGCCGTCCAGTTTAAAGCTTTAAGCCGGTTGTCGCTTAAATTAAAATCCGGCCTGCTTTCTTTATGCATTATATAGCATTCACCGGTTTAATGTCTATTATATGTAGCTATAGTTAAGCAAGATTTGTTTAAAATATTCAGTGCTTTCAGGAAGGAGTTTAAGGGATTATGAAGAAAATCTTTTAGTAATAATTTTGGTAACTGGCAGGGGTGGGAATTATGGGCGAAGACGACTTGTTAAAAGAACTGTTTCACCCCGGGGCTGCTGTGAAATTAGAGTACATGGAAAAGAAAGATGCGATCAGGGCTTACAGCACCAGGGTTGAAGACCTGGAAAGTGAATACCTGGTTTTGCGCAGCCCAACCGAAAAGGGTAAGCCGGTATCGATTGAAGAAGGCTGTGAGTTAACAATATGGTGCGAAAAAAAACTGGTGAACCAGGCTTATGTGACGAATGTTTTTGTCGTTGAAAACCGGCCGGGTAACAATCCCCTGCTGGTTTGCTGTAAACCTAAAAAAATTGCCAGGACTTCTTTGCGGCGCTATGCCAGGTTTACTGTTGAGTTAAGCTGCTTTTTAAATATTGATGGCAGGCTAGTAGAAGGCAGGCTTATAGATATATCTCGCAGCGGTTGCGGCATAGAGATTGATCAAGAGTTGCAACTGCCGGAAGGTAGTTTCCTGGAAATATCGATCGATATTCCCGGAGAAACAGGGCTCGTTTTTTCGGGGGAAGCGGTTAGAATAACAGGGGCTGATTCCGGTGAAAAAAGCAAGGTTGCCCTTGACATCCGGGAAATAAGTGCGGGTATGAAAGAAGTTTTGCATAACTATCTTTTTCAGTGTCAGCTCATGAATTAATTGGCCTGGGCTATGGATGGCGAATGCCAGGAGATAAGAAAGTAAAAACCTGCTGCTGAATCGCCGCTGTTATCCTCGATGAATCGGCACCCTTCCAAAATACAGCAAAGCCGCGCAGGCACTTTTTATTTAATTTAAAGGAGACTTTTCGGTCAGGAGGCCGGTCAATGGCTTCTGTGGCGTATTTCAGGTTTTATGCAGAATTAAATGATTTTCTTCCCCCTGCAAAAAAACAAGTTACCTTTGCCTGTTTTTTCTCCGGTTCCCCGGCGGTAAAAGATTTGATTGAATCTCTTGGTATTCCCCATACAGAGGTTGATTTAATCCTGGTCAACGGTGAATCGGTTGATTTTTCTTGTAGAATTTCTGGTGGAGAGCAAGTAAGCGTTTACCCCGTTTTTGAGTCCCTTGATATTTCCGCAATTTTGCAGGTGCGGCCTGAGCCCCTGCGTGAGCCAAGGTTTATTTTAGATACTCACCTGGGCAGGCTTGCTTCATACCTGCGCATGCTGGGATTTGATGCCCTGTACCGGAACGATTATACAGATCAAGCACTGGCCGAGATCTCAGCAAATGAACACCGCATTCTATTAACCAGGGATCGCGGCTTATTAAAGCGTTCGCTGGTAACTCATGGTTACCTTATTCGCTATCAACACCCGCGCCAGCAATTAGAAGAAGTAATTTCCCGCTTTGATTTATACAACCTGGTTAAACCCTTTTCGCGCTGTATGCAGTGCAATGGGTTACTTGATAGGGTGTCCCTGCAGGAAGTAAGAAGCCGGGTTCCCAAAAGGGTGCGCGAGAACTGCACTCAATTCAGCCGCTGCCAGGGTTGTAGCCAGGTATACTGGAAGGGAACCCACTACCAGGAGATGGTTAACTTTATTGAAGGGCTCTTTGAAAATAACAGCCGGGGAAACAACAACCAGTGGAGACACAGGCAGGAAAATATTTAGCAGGGGCATAATCGGTTAGGTTCAAAGTTTTGATTAACAATGGGCCTGCTCAGTTACAACAGGGTTGTGGATTTAAATGCCCGGGTTTTCACTTCAGGCCTGCCGGGGTTATCATAAAACAGGTTGAACAGTCACTTGAGAATTAAGCTATTTATCAGGGAAGTTACAGGCGAGGCTGGCAATATGAAAAGCACTAACTTAGTGGCAGGATTTTATGACTGCTTTATGGGTTTACTGGATTTGCTCCTGGGGATAAATAAATGGCGCGCCAGGCTATGGAGCGAAGTGGAAGGTCCCCGGATCCTGGACGCCGGAGCAGGAACCGGTCTTAATATCCCCTATTACAGGCCCGGCTGGCTGGTTGTTGTTTTGGATCGAAGCGAGTTGTTTTTGAAGCGGGCCCGCATTCGCGCTGAAAAAGTAGATATCGACATGGAATTTATTATTGGCGATGTCAAAGAGCTGCCCTTTGATGATCGCACTTTTGATTCAGTGGTTGCCACATTTTTATTGTGCCAGCTGGATAATCCCCTGCAAGCATTGGCAGAAATATACCGGGTTTTAAAACCGGGCGGCCGGCTGCTGCTTCTGGAACATGTCCGTTCAAAGAAGCACTGGGGAAGATTTATGGACTATTTGTCAGGGCCGGTTTATCGCCTTTTCGGGGATAACATTGCCGGGGACCCGGTTATTTTGGCGAAGAAATGCGGGTTTACTTATATGAAAACTGAAAATTTTCTCCTGGATGTGATTAAATTTATCAAAATTAAAAAAGATGAAATTCAATGATCATAAAAACTCAGGTTGTTAGTTTAAAGCATAATTAATGTCTGGTTTGACTTGCTCAAGGGTTATAAGTTTAAGGCCATTCAGGTCGCTT
>PUKR01000156.1 GCA_003552365.1 Syntrophomonadaceae bacterium | reverse complement strand
CTGACTTGATATACTCTTCGAATAAACGGCATTAACCGGCAAACCTTAAATAATACTTCAGGGTAACAAGATTTTTTAAGGTTAAAAATTGATACAAAAATCTGTTTAACCCTGTGTGGTTACCGAAACTTAATATATGTGCGCCTTGTTGAGGATTGCCAGTATTTCCTCTGCTAAACGGGGATCAAACTGCTTCCCCGCGCACCGCTTGATCTCACCTGCTATTTGCTCTTGTTCAAGCGCCTTTTTATAAGGCCGGCCGCTGCTCATAACTTCACAGGCATCCACCAGGGCCATAATTCTTGACAGATAAGGGATCTCTTCTCCTTTCAAGCCACGGGGATACCCCGATCCGTCCCAGTTTTCATGATGGGACCAAATTTCTTCAGCCAGGTGCGAGAACTCCTCGGTGGCCCTGGCTATACGGTAACCGTTTTCCGGGTGTGATTTTACCAGCTTCCACTCTTCGTCAGTCAAGGGTTCTTCCTTAGTCAAAACCTCTTCCGGGATATTAATTTTCCCAATATCATGCAGCTTGATTAAGAGCATTAACCTGTTTTCATCAGAATCGGATAGTTTTAACCTTTCTACAAGCAACGAAGCCATCTCCTGCATGCGGGCAATGTGGTCCGCAGTTTCAAAACTTTTACCACTCAGCGCATTTAACAAAGTATCGATAACCGCGCTTTTTTCACTCCTGCTCTCGGCCAGTTTTTTTCTGTACATATCTTTTTCAGCTTCATTTAAGACATAGGCCAACTCTTTACCCGGCACATCCTTTCCCCCCACCCCCAGGGCCATGGAAACAGGCATATTCTTGATATACGCCTGCCCGGAAGCTTCCTTGATCCGCCGGCAAATAATACGTGCCTCTTCTTCCCCGGTTTGCGGCAGTAAAATTAAAAATTCGTCACCTCCCCAGCGGGCAATGATGTCCTCACTACGACAGGAAAACCGTAATATTTCTGCTGCATTTTTTAGCATTTTGTCACCCAGATCATGCCCGTAGGTATCATTGATCAGTTTAAGCCCGTTTAAGTCGGCCATGATTACGCTTACCGGCAGCTGCCTGGCAGTGTCCAACCTATTCATTTCTTCTTCCATGTAAAGGCGGTTGTGGAGACCGGTAAGGTTATCATAAAAGCTTAAATAGCGGATCTTTTCTTCAGCCTGTTTGCGCTCCGTCACGTCCCTGACAAAAGCCAAGAACCGGTTATCAGATAGCTTTACCGCACTGACACCCCACATCTTATGTTCCCCGTCTTTATGCAGAAACGGCATTTCCCCGTAAGCCCATCCTTGCTGCTGAACCAGGTTAAAATGCTCCAACGCCTGCTCGTGGTAAGCTTCAGGAATCAGCTCATGAATATATATCCCGGTTAATTCATCCTCTGTATACCCGGTAATCCTCGAAGCCATCTCATTTGCTTCCAAGTATTTCCCTTTTGCATCAGCAACAAATATCCCGTCCGGAGCATTGTCCACGTAGCTCCTAAACTTTTGTTCACTGAAGCGCAGTTCCTTTTCCACTGCTTTCAGTTCCGAGACGTCTACCGCAATACCCAGGGTTCCGGTCAGTTCACCGCCATAACCAAAAATGGGCTGCAGGGTAAACAAGGCCGGGAAAGATTCACCGGATTTTTTAACCAGCCTGGTCTCTATGGTAAAACCATCTCGTTCTGTACGCAGCCGCTCGATATATTCACCAAATTTCTTTACTTCGGAAGGATGGTGCAAGGGAGCTACATGCCTGCCGATAATTTCTTCTTTTTTATAGCCGAAGACCTCTTCTGCCCCGGGACTGAACTCTTCGACAAAGGAATCCAGGTCGGTAACCACCAGGGATACTGTTCTGGCAGCCTCCACGATGGAACGAAATTTTTGTTCGCTGACCTGGAGCGCTTCAACTGCCTTGTTTCTCTCGGTTACATCTTCACTGGAGCCTACAATATGAGTAATTTTACCCTTGTTGTCGAAAATAGGGGTTAGTGTTGTCTGCCAGTCTCTTTCGGTCCCCGAAAGAACCAGGGTTTCCTGGTAAGAAATCGGTTCTCCTGCATCCAGGCAGCGCCGGTAATTTAAGATTACCCTGTAACCCAACTCATCCCCCAACACTTCCCGGGGGCTTTTATTTCTGATTACTTCTGCCTTAAGCCCGGTAGTTTCCTGGTGGACCCGGTTATTCCTGATAAAATAAAAGCTGCCTTCATCAACCACTTTTACCAGGAACATGGCAGATTGAGTGCCGTGAAACACAGTTTCATAATCCTGGCTAATTTTATCGAGTTCTTCTTTGGCTAAAACAAAGGCGGTAATATCCTGGGTAATAGCCAGCAAAGATTCAACGTTACCTGCAGCATCTTTTTCGGGCACAATTCGGGTAAAAAAGTCCCGGTAACCCGAAGCAAGGTGCAAGGAATGCCGGGTTTGTTGAGGCTCCCCCGTTTGCAGGCTTTTTTCGAGCGCTTCCTGCATAGGTTTAAGCTTTTTCTTCAGGTTCTCCGGATCGGAGCCGAGATTTTTTAAGCTTTTGCCGATAAAAAACTCCTTTGGTTTTTCAAAATAGTGGGTAACAGCGTCATTGCAATAAACATGCTGGAGTTTCGTATTAAATCTTACAATCATATCCGGGGCATTTTCCACCAGGTTAACCATGTTCTTTTCGGCATACTTGCGGTCGGTTATATCCCTGGTGACCGTTATGATTTTTTCCACTGAGCCATCCTGCCCAAAAACGGGTGACTTCGTGGTTTCCGTGTAATATTTTTGCCCGTACAAATCGGTAGACTCTTCAGTTGACAGGGGCTCGCCCGAATCGAATACCCGGCGGTACTCTTCGTAAACGTGCCCTGGAAGAAAAGGCAAAGCTTCTGCAAGCGGCTTATTAACAATCGAACCGTTAAACCCGAAAGATTCCAGCCATTCACCGACTTTCCTGTTTACAAAGACTATATTATATGAACGATCGATTACATGAAGCGGGTCGTGGGTGGAGTTGAGCAGACTCTCAAAGTATTTTTTATCCGCTTGCAGGGCAGACTGGTACCTGCTGGTTATAGCCAGTCCCTTGCCCAAAACAAGGGCAATTACAAAATAAACCAGGATGCTAACTGCCACATTAAAAGTAACTCCTCCAGCATATACATAAGTCAGGCTTACAATTCCACCGGACCAAAAAGAAGCCAGTAAACCCCCTTTAATGTGCCACTTTATAGTAACAATGATCACGAACAATAATCCCAGCAGGCCAACAAGAAAAGGAGGAAGAACCCAGGAGCTTACCAGGAGAAGCAAAGCAAAAGCGGACAGCAATATTACTTTAATTCTTTCACCGGAGGCTACTTTTCTCATTCCAACTTTTAATATCTCCATCTGTAAATTACCTGCCTGAAAAGCATAGCCGGTAGTGCATTCCCTCCAGAACTACTACTTTCTTATTATATAACAATTACTAAAGAGAT
>PUKR01000095.1 GCA_003552365.1 Syntrophomonadaceae bacterium | reverse complement strand
TTCAGGGCGTATGAGTCAAGCAGTTCTTCGTAGCTGTACTGAAATAAATTGCCCTGGTCGTCTTTGGCAATAAATCCTTCAACTGCGGCTTCAACCGGAGCACTTAATAAAAAACAAAATGCCAAAACTTGAATAATTATTAAGCCTGGTTTTTTAATTTGTTTGAGCACCGGCACACCTCCGGTAATCTAGTTCAATCGTTTCTGGGTCTTACAGTTACTTCCCCCATTAAGTCGCTTTCTCCAGTGTTTTCATCAACTATCCCGTAAAACAAACGAACATCATCAAGATACCTGATCTCTAAATCGGTAATTTCTACCATGTAATTTTCCGGGTTATCCGTTTGCAACGAAACGTAGACAAGGTTTTTACCATGAAGTGACAACCTGTCTCTTTCCTCCTGGGTTGGCACTACTATATCTAAGGCAAAGTCGGGCATTGCTTCCACACCATCTTCAGCATCTCCGCCAGTGGCTTCACGTTCATCTTCATCCGGGTCTGCTTCCGGTTCTTCCTGTTCTTCTTGATCCCGGTCCGGTTCAGGATCTTCTTCTACAGGTTCCGGATCTGGTTCCGGTTCGGGCTCAATTTGAGGTTCTGGTTCTGAGGTGGCTTCCTCGGTAACCGTAGCAGCTTGATCTGTTGAAGCATACTGAGGATCGCCATGCTCCAGTAAATCTGAGAGCATTTGCGGGGTGGAGATTTCATGGCCATCTATCATAATGCTTACTTCCCGGCCAAACTCTATGTCAGCAGGGATTTGCTCCAGGGTTGAACCGGCAGCATTAACCAGTACGCTTGCAATTTTACCCTTACCCTGCATTGTAATTGCTTCATTTAGGACCAGGTAATCGATGATCACGTCTTCCCCGAGATTAAAAACATTATTTAGAGCATCCTTGGCCACATCCAGTTCTTCAAAATGAGATCCGCTGATCAAATCAAACTTTCCGGCTTCCGCAGTAATTCTTGCCTGTTTAAAACTGCCTTCCAGTTCCGACACGCCGGAAGCGGAAATAATGACCTGGTTGATTTCAGCGTGGCCGTAAAGCAGGGTAGCCCCTTGAAGGCGCATGTTGTTTATTATGAACCCATCAGGATAGCTCACAGCGCTTCCGGAAGCGGTACCGGCCACCTTAAGATGTTCCAGGGTTTCACCGTCAATGTCTACCGTGGCATCCTCCACTACTACACTGACAGCCTCAAATTCACCGGCAAGCTCGATTTTTTCATTAGTCTTGACTTCAACCGACCTTACTCCATCCGCGCCTTCGGAGAGATTTTCCACCAGGCGGGTTCCGGTTTCAAGGCTGACCTGATCGACAACCGTTTCCCCGGAAGCCACCAGTCTTACCCTGCCGTCGGGACGGTTTACCTTAACTTCCACAAAGTCGCAGTTAAGCATAAAAATAGACTTGACCCCGCCACCCTGGACCAGGACCGCGCCCTCCACAGTGACGTTGACCAAATCTACTTCTCCGTCGCCAATCCCGGAAGTCAAGCGAAGATCGCCGGTAATATGGACATCTTCCAGTCTTGTCCCGGGTGAATCTATGGTATAGTCGCCATCGATAACCTCCATCCCCTCGGCATCTTCTATCTCTGTGCTACCGGCTGCAAATACCTGGCGCAGGGAAGAAGCAATACCAAAACTATCGGTAAAAAAAATAGCCAGGGAGGCTACCACCATGACCATAGCAGCAGCTATTACCAAAGGTTTTGTCCCTAGTTTAATTTTTTTACGGCGTCTTTTTTTTCGCCACATGGCCCTACTCATCACGGGAGACCTCCTGAAAGCCACTTATAGACCGAATAAAAAGAGATACGAATAAACCTGCTTCGTCAGCCAGGCTGCCTTAGCCATTAAAAGCCTTAGGCCCTCAGCTTTGCGCGCCCCGCCTTTCAACAGGTTTGCCCTTTTCGGTCAGGTCTACCAAAGCAATACATAAAATTATTAACTCGCAACAAATATTTCTAATTTTTCATAATAATATTACCAGCAGGTTTGTATTTTGTCAACATAATTAATCCAAATCAGGTAAAAATTTAAATAAATCGACTGGTGGTGGTTAATTTATTCTTAATCAAATACCTTAAATCCTGTCTGGGCATTTAATTTTTTTCCAGTATTGTTGTTTAAATTACAAATATTGCAGGCCTCTCCAGTTTATCCATTTGTTGCCCCCGGCAATTAATTTATTCTTTAAAGTTTAATATAGGAGATTTCTCCTTCTTGAAGAATTATTTAATAAAGATAAAAGAAAAACAAAGGAGGCCTAATTTATGAAGCTCTGGCCGGCAAAAGGCAGCGAAAATACAAGTGAAACGGTAAAAACAGCCCTTGAACGGGCAAATGAACTTGGAATCAAGCATATTGTGGTTGCCTCCAACAGCGGGGCCACCGCAGAATTATTTGCCGAAAAAGGCCTGGAAGTAACCTGTGTGACCCACCACGTCGGGTTTAAGGGCCCGGGAATTAACGAAATGGAACCGGAAGCCCGTAAAAAACTGGAGAGCAAAGGGATTAAATTGTTAACCACCACTCACCTTTTAGCCGGAGTCGACCGCTCCCTGCACTTAAAATTCCAGGGAGTTTACCCGGCCGAAATTATTGCCTCAGCCCTGCGCATGTTCGGGCAGGGGGTTAAGGTCTGCGTTGAAATCAGTGTCATGGCCCTGGATGCCGGGATGGTTCCCTACGGGGAAGAAATTATTGCTGTAGCCGGCTCTGGAAAGGGCTGCGATGCCGCCTGTGTAATTGCCCCCGATCATTCAAACCAGTTTTTTGATACAAAAGTAAAAGAAGTCATCTGCATGCCCAGGGAAAAATAAAACCCAGGGTTCCGGTTTAATAATGCGGCCGGTATTCTCGCTTCCGGCCGCTCAAAACTTATTTATGTTTTTCCCCTGGTTGCTGCTCAGACCTGCTGCATTTTGAACAGGGGCCGTTGCAGTTCAAGAGGTAGTAATAGCCATTGAAGCAAAGTTTGTAACAGGGCGGCCTGAAGCCTTAAACGGCGAATGCTAAAGTGTAACCAAGGCGGAAGCTTGCCCTTATATGCAGATTAATTTATCTCCTGTTCAGTATATCACCACCATACATTATAAATAAGGTGTTTCATTATTCTTCCATCTCCCCGATCATTTCCACAATCCTTACATGATATGTCGATGAAGGAGCCCACTTGCCACTTAATTCTTCCACGTATTGCACTGTCCCGGCCCAGGAAAGCCGGAGCGCGGAATCATAACGATCATGAGTTTCACCAAGCGGGGACAATCCGACATAAGCACTCATGTGGTTGAAATGGGCCCTGACCCCGTCTTCGGGGGTGGCAAATTCTTCATGGTCTTCGGGTTCATCCCCGGTGGCGCCGCCCTTTTTAATTCCGGCCCAGTTATTATACTCCGGAGGAACCTGTCCGCCAAAGCGGCCAAACCCGGTTTCGTATGCCGCCTGGG
>PUKR01000006.1 GCA_003552365.1 Syntrophomonadaceae bacterium | reverse complement strand
TAGGAAGAGAGAAAAACCGATTTTAATCTTTGATAAGATCGGTTTTTCTTTGAAAAAGTATTGGGAGGTATTATATATGTTTAAACAAGGCTGTTACAACAAAGTCGGTTATTGGCCGAAAATTCTCAAAGGATTAGTACTAGGGTTATTCATGTGCCTGGTCTTTAGTTTGATGCTATTTATCATTGGCGGTTGTGCAGAAGATCTCGATAATGAAGTGGTTGAAGAAGAAGCTTCAGTTGAAGAAAAGGAAGATAAAATAGCCAGCCTGGAAGAGGAATTGGCTGAACAGGAAGAAATAATCGAGGTTTTGGCAAAGGCTGGATGGAGTTATGAGCTGCTGGCCAATAATCAAAAAATCTTTGAAGATGGTTATATTTATATTGACGAACCAGACCTGGATATTGTGTTTAGGGAGACACTGCCCCCCTACTACGATCTCTATGTTGAAGAGTTCAATCAAGGTGCGCTTGAAAATGTTGCTGATCATATCAACTTGCTGACCGCCGAAAAGCTCTACAAGAAAACAGCGGCAGACGGAACAACAGTATCGGATGTGCCGGTGGTATATCTCTTTAAAGACCTGGAACCGGGAGATGTAATCGAGCTGGAGGTATCAAGAGAACTTCAAGAAAGGTTACACCTGGAGACAGAAGTGGTCACCATAGAAAAGCGGTAGGGTTTAACAAATCATCATGGCTGGCAGGAGAGTTGGTAAATGAGTTTTGAGAGTATCTATATTTTGATCGTATCGCTGGTCCTTATTTTGTATTTAACCGGGGTTCTTAGTTTTATCCTTGGTGGAAAGCTACTGGAAAGACGGGTATTACCATGATTACTAGTTTGGTAAACCATATCATATAAAGGGGATAAATTGGCTTGTTCAGCATTTTAAAAAAGGTCCTGAAGTCAGACCAGGTTTTATTCTTTTTTGTGCTTACATTTACTTTTACATGGTTGCTTGTCGGCATAGTTTTGGTTACAGGTTCGATGGAAATGTTGATGAATATTGCCGTCCTGGGACCCCTGGTAGCTGCGAGTGTAATAACCTGGCTTGCCGGTGGAAGCTTGCGCAGCTGGGCAGGTCAGATCCTAATCTGGCATACAGGCCTGCGTTGGTACCTGGCGACTCTGGGGTTGCCGGTTTTACTTGTGGCCGCTCAGGTAGGGATGTACCTGCTATTGGGTGGAGAAGATCCGGTGGAGTTGGCAGCTATTCCCACAAGATTTGTTTATCTCATGCCACTTTTCATTTATAACACTTTTTTGCATGGTGGCCTGGAAGAGCTTGGTTGGCGGGGATTTGCTCTACCTCGTTTGCAGAAACACTTCAATGCCCTGATGGCAAGCCTTGTCATTGGATTCTTTTGGGCGCTCTGGCACCTCCCGCTTTTTTTTCTGCCTGGAACTTACTATGCTCAAATATCTCCGTTTTCATATCTCCTGGAATTAATGGCCCTGTCAGTAGTTTTTACCTGGATCTACAATAATACGGGTGGGAGTGTGTTGCTATGCATGTTATTGCACGGGGCTTATAATACCAGGTTGCTGTTATATCCTTATCCTTTAGACCTGGAAGAGATGCCGGAAATCCCCTTGCGTTTGGAAGTAGCCGGAGTGATTGTAATGCTATTTGTGGCGCTGATTATTATTCTAAGCAATACTTCTGAGTGGTTGACCAATAAGGATCAAAAGACATGTTTTGAATAAAGATTTCATAGAGCAAGAACGATAGGATCCGGAGTTTTTAGATAGTATTATTAAATTATTTATGTCAGGGGAGGGGAGTTATTTTATGTCAATTCCCCCGTCAGACTGACTTAAAAGAAGAAGAAAATAATATCGGATAAGGTTACATCGCAAGACGAAGGGACTTGATGTTAATGTATAAAAAAGCTGTTATCCGCTTTGCGGGAAAATTTATTGTGCTTCTTTTCCTGTTTGCCCTATTTTTTACAGCCGGATCGGTTGCTGTTGAAGGTCACCTACCGGATGCAGAGACTGAACCGGGATTGGTGCCCCCTGGGGCAGGAATTTTGATCATTTCAGCAATCAGCACACTTTTGATCATGGCCGTGATTACTACCTCACGTTACAGCGGGTGGCGCTTGATGGCGGTTCTTGCTGTTTCCTATTACGGGGTGGCTACCTTCATGACCCAGATCGAAACCTGGTACTTTCTGGCCGGGGTGACGGTTGATGAAGCCTTGCTGCTCCCACTTTTCCTGATGGGGCTCCCGGTAGCTTTATTTTTCATCCCCCTGGCGGTTCTTATTCTCGGGAAAGGCAGGGCTGCAGAACCGGTTTCGATTCTACCGGGGCAGGTTTTGATTAAAGAATGGGTCTGGCGCCTTGCGGCTATTGCCCTTATATATTTGGTTATTTACTGGCTTGCCGGCTATTTTATTGCCTGGCAGAATCCCGAACTACGCGCCTTTTACGGGAGCCCGGGCGAGGCGGTTCCCTTCTTCGCCCATACCCTGGCTACACTGCGCGATGATCCGGGTCTTTTTCCATTTCAAATTTTGCGGGGATTATTATTTTCCGGTTTTGCCCTGCCGGTTATCTTTGGCTCTAAACTCGAGAAATGGGGGACGGCTGTGCTAACCGGTTTGTTTTTGAGTTTGCCCATAAGCGTGGTTCAGATTATAGAAAACCCCCTTATTCCGCAGGCAGGTGTGCGTTTCAGCCATATGATTGAAACGCTTATCTCCACCTTTATTTTCGGGGTTATCGCAGCCCTTCTCTTACGGGGGCTACTCAGCATTAGAAAGAGCACCAAAAGCGCATCTGTAAAGACAAACAGATGAATCTGAAATATTTAACAACAGGCAGCAGGTGTGGATGTTTTTTTGTTAAGGACAGAAAGTTTCTTGTGGGAGAGAAGGTTGATAACAGCATTTGCGTGAAACCGCAACCCCGGATTTTGAAGTAGATCAGTTTGTCCGGAAACTTTCCCAGTTCTAAGAAGCCTTTCACAATTAAAAAACAAACTTTTGTCAGGGTTTTTTGGCAGGCGAGCCTGTTAGGATAAGCTTAAAAGAAAAATTATGCTTACTTAAGATAGCCCAGGGTTGTCGTTTGTATGAAATGTCTTTTTTAAAGGAGGTTGAATTGCTGATGGGAGATTTAATTAAGCTCACAAAAGGCCTGACCAAACGCTATTTACTGCCGTGCAATGGGGGATACTTGCTGGTGGAGGGCGGCAGTGAAAGTGAGTTTCCCCTGTTTTTAAACGAATTAAAAGATCAGGGGATTAATCCGGATGAGATCAAATACCTCTTTTTATCCCATCACCATGAAGATCATGCCGGGTTTGCCGCGTCCCTGCGGGAAATCTCTGACTGCAGAATTATTGCTCACCAGGAGGCTATGGAGCCTTTACAGACTGGTGAGCACTTTATCCCCGAGGAGGGTGGAATTGTTAACCGCAGGGTAATCCTTTTTGGCTATTATCTTTTTCTTACTAAAAAGGTT
>PUKR01000038.1 GCA_003552365.1 Syntrophomonadaceae bacterium | reverse complement strand
TGGTTTTACAGGGCAACCCGGCCAATATGGGTTTTTGCATTGCCTGTTTCATCAGAGATATAGCAGGTGGTGTGGGTCTGCACCGGGCTGGTGTGGTCCAGTATTTAAGGCCTGAAATTATGGGCCTTGTAATCGGGGCATTTGTCACAGCATTTTACGTGCGGGAATTTAAAGCAACCGGTGGATCAAGCCCGGCTCTCCGCTTTGTGCTCGGGATGCTGATGATGGCCGGCGCCCTGATTTTCCTTGGATGTCCGCTTAGAATGGTTTTACGCCTGGCCGGTGGTGACTGGAATGCCCTGATTGCCCTGCCCGGGTATGTTTTGGGAGTATGGTTGGGCACAATATTTTTAAGTAAAGGGTTTACCCTCGGCCGGAGTCAAGAACAGTCACCGGTTAACGGTTATGCCGGCCCGTTCATTGCCCTGGCCCTTTTAGTTTTGCTGGTCACTGCGCCGGCGTTTATCTTTTTCAGCGAAGAAGGACCGGGCGCAATGCAGGCTCCGCTTGCCCTCACTCTTGGTGCCGGTCTTATTGTCGGTATTTTAGCCCAGCGCACCCGTCTTTGTACCATGGGGGCCATCCGCGATATTATTTTGTTTAAAGATTACCAGCTGTTTTTAGGGTTTGCCGCTATAACGGCAGTTGCATTTATCGGCAACCTGGCCACCGGTCAATTTTCACCCGGTTTTGCGGAACAACCGGTAGCCCACATTGATACTTTATGGAACTTTTCCGGGATGACGGTTGTGGGCCTGGCCGCTGTTTTAGCCGGAGGTTGCCCGATGCGCCAGCTTATCTTAACCGGTGAAGGGCAAAGTGATGCGCTAATTACTGTCTTCGGTATGGTGGCCGGAGCTGCATTTATGCATAACTTCGGTATGGCCGGTAGTCCTGACGGAGTTTCCCCGGCCGGTCAGTGGATTGTATTCATATCGCTTGCCTTGTTATTTATAATCGGGGTTGGCAATATAAAGATGCGATCACTTTCCAAAGCAAAGAAAGAAGCCAAAGCTTCATAAATAATCTTGAAGGAGGTATGATTATGTCTGAATTAGTTGACTGCCGTGGACTTTCTTGTCCGGAACCGGTGATGCTGGCCAGGGAGGCTATGCAAAATGCGGAATCAGGACCATTAACCGTAATGGTAAGTAATGCTGTAGCCAGGGACAATGTCAGCCGGACGGCAAAATCCATGGGCTGGAAAGTCGAAGTTGAAGAAGAGGGTGAAAACTTTAAGTTAAATTTAACCAGGTAACAGCTTGGTAGCTGAAACTTATTAATTATTTATAACAATAAGCATTAATAGGGGGCGTTTTAGAATATGGCAATTAATAATAAACAGTTACTGCCGTTTAAGATAATTCGCCCCCTTTATTATTAGTCCGTTTAAATTTCAATTTAGACAGTTACCAGGTTTAGTTTATAGCACATCCTTTACATTACCGGTCCGGTATTAGATAATAAGTGAGTGTAGATTAAACAAAGCTGCTATAAAAATAAGGAGTATTTATGGCCTATAAGTGTTATATTACATTCCCTACCACTTTCTTTGCGATCAGGGCGGAAAGTATTCTAAAAAATGAGGACTATGCTTTTAAAATGGTCCCGGTACCTAGAAGCATCAGTTCCAGTTGCGGCACAGCCCTGAGCTGTGACTGCGGCGATATTTATTCCATCAAAGAATTACTGCTGGACAATGAACTGGAACTGGAAGGTTATTACCGTATCGAGGAAGCCGGTTTTAAAAAACCGGTTCCTGCAGAATTAAATGAAAACGATTTGGAGAAGTTGCAATATGACTAATGATCTTAACCGCTATTTCGATAATGCCGCTACTTCCTGGCCAAAACCGGAGGCGGTATATACGGCTGCAGAAAAACAGATGCGCCTTGCTTACGGGAATCCAGGCAGGTCGGGACATACTCATACCCTGGCCTCAGACCGCCTTGTTTACCAGGCCCGGGAAGCAATTGGCAAGCTATTTAATATTAAAGACCCGGCCCGGGTTGTGTTTTGCTTAAACGCTACCGACGCATTAAACATGGCGATTAAAGGCTGTCTGCAAAAAGGTGATCATGTCTTATACACAGCCATGGAGCACAATTCAGTGCTGCGGCCGCTTGCCCGGTTGCGCAGGGAAGGACTTATTTCTACAACTATGATTCCCTGTAACGATGAAGGATTTCCCGATCTTGATTATCTTGAAAATGCATACCAACCGGAAACCCGTTTACTGGTAGTAAACCATGCTTCAAATGTAACCGGCACCCTTGCTCCGCTTAGTAAAATCATTTATTCAGCTCATAATAAGGGAGTAAAAGTGCTGGTAGATGCAGCGCAAACTGCCGGTGCAGTGCCGATTGATGTAGAGGATTATGACATCGACATGCTGGCTTTTACCGGTCATAAAGGCTTGCTTGGTCCTACCGGTACGGGGAGCTTGTACGTTAAACCGGGCATTGATTTAACCCCCTTAAGGGAAGGGGGGACCGGCAGCCAGTCCGAAATGGACGTCCACCCGGAAACTATGCCTGAAAGGCTTGAAGCCGGCACCTTGAATAGTGCCGGGCTGGCCGGTCTTTTGGAAGGCGTAAACTTTTTGCTGGAAAATGATGTAATGAGCGTCCGCCGTTCAGAAACAGAACTGCGTAGCTATCTTTACTCCAGGCTGCAAGAAATCAAGGGGATTAAAATTTATGGCCCCAGGAGTGCTCAAGATAGCACCGCCGTGCTTTCTTTTACCCTTGAAGGGGCTGATTGCGGTGACGTTGGCTATATCCTGGAAAATAGCTACGGGATTATTTGCCGTACCGGATTGCACTGTGCTCCACTGGCTCACCAGGCTATCGGAACTTTTCCCCAGGGTACGGTTAGATTAAGCCCCGGATACTTTACTGATAAAAACGATATTGATTTTTTATCCGGGGCGCTAAAAGAAATAGCTGAACTATCAACCGGAAATTAAGGTTTTGGGAGGAAACAGGTTGAAATGGAAAAAGAACTCGATTGCCGGGGATTAAATTGTCCTGAACCGGTTTTAAACACTAAAAAAGCCCTGTCAGAAAGCCCGGGGGCTGAATTACAGGTTATTGTCGATAATCAGACCGCTCGCGAAAATGTGCTGCGCTTTGTACAAAGCCAGGGCAGGCAGGCTGACGCGATTGAAAAAGAAGGGCTTTACATTATTAAAGTTTCTGCAGAAGATGAAGATAAAAGTGAAGTTGGTAAGGAAGGCTTAGTGCCGGATCCGCTCAGGTCAGCAAAAGGTGCTAAAACACTTGATAATCCTGTCTTGTTTATTTCAACTAATGAACTTGGCAAAGGCAGCAGCGAACTTGGCTATATGTTAATGCGCAATTTTATATATACCCTAACCCAAAGCGATAATTTGCCCGGGGCTATTGTGCTCATGAATTCAGGGGTAAAGTTGAGCACAGCAGAATCCCCTGTGCTTGAAGAACTTAACCTGCTTGAAGAAAGCGGTGTGCAGGTTTTAGTTTGCGG
>PUKR01000205.1 GCA_003552365.1 Syntrophomonadaceae bacterium | reverse complement strand
CAGCAAGGCAAACAGTTACATCGGGGTGCTTCGGCATTATTTTCTCCTCCTTTCGATTTCTTTGTTGATCTCTCTTTCAAGGTGTGCGTAGAAAGATTCAATTACTGAATCGTCATCAACGGGCAGTCCCATTTCGTGTGCGACGTCTGCTATCTTCTCGACTGCCTTGTCAATATAGAAATCCTTCAGCGCTTTATGGTGTACCAAGAACCACGCGTGGAATTTGATCTCTGCGTTAACGTACAACTCTGCTCTCTTCATAATCACTCCGTCTTCGTGCCAATCAACCAACTCGTCAGATTCTTCCACAAAATCTCTAATGTTCCAATTAATCTTCGTCATTCTGGACACTCTCCTCTCATTAGTACAAAATTATCTCTTCCAAATCTCGAATCAAAAAACTCCGGATTCTTCCCCAACTCTTCTTCACGGGGAAATAAAGCAGTACCTCAACTTGACCTTTCAGATTCCTGCGTGCGATTTCTACTCCGACAAATCCGATGACATCATCAAATATTGTGACGTTCGGGAAGGTGGTGTTCTGCGTGACCTTCCAAGCGGGCAAATTGAGCAACTCTTCTTTCGGGTGTCGGTACTTCGTTGAATCTGGGATACGATGGTTCTGGTCTTGAATCTCTTGCAAAGAATATCTCATAATAACTCCTCCTCGAATTCTCCGTCATTCTCCTGCCACGATTCTTCCTCGCTACCTTCTCCTTGGTCAACCTCTTCAACGGACCGATATCGACGGTACAAATGCGCGTTTCTGCCGGATGGAAGATTATGCTTTACCGGAATATTCTCGAAAACCATCACATCGTAAATCTGTCCGTCTGCACAAATCAATTTCATAGCAACGCCTCCTCTAATAGTCGGTGTAATAATCGTCGATGTTCTCGTTAATCTTACCGCTCGGAACGCGGGGGTAAAGTGTGCCTTCTTCTACAGTTTCAACAATTCCGTCCTCTGGGAATTCTGCGTCAATATCTTTCTGTGCTCTTTCTCGCGCGTGCTCTTCGTTATGTCCTTCGACTTCCCAAGAATGCATTTCACCGCATCCAAAACTGATGGTCACCACAAATGTTCTCATTATAAAGTCCTCCTTTTCTTTAATCCCTCCAGAGAGCCCACCGAACCCGATGGGCTCAAGCAAGGACTAAATGAATCTTGGTAAACCAAAGGGTCTTGGTCTTTGAGGGTTCTTCGGGGCTTCTTTCTTTCCGCTGTCATCAACCATCAAACCGCCGGGGTTAGCATGATTGTTGAGTTCTTCGTCTGCTTCATCTTCGGAATTGAACGGACCATAATGAATCGCGTTATCAGGGTTAAAATCGTTCTCCCTCTCATTAAGTGCTAAGTACCATTTCCCATTGTTCGCTCTGTAAATTTCGCAACCTCTCATTACTGACATTTTAGAAATCCTCCTTAGTGTTGTTTTTTCTCTCTCTCTCTATTCTTATTATAATATATATATCAGAATAAATCAAGAGGTTTTAAAGATTTTTTTTAAAAAAATTGCTGATTTTTTTCAAATCAGCAAGTGCAATAATACGGATCCTCTCCGCAACCATGGCAGACATCTTCATCACCGCAACGACAATCCCACAGATTCTCTCCGCAATCAAAGCACAACTCATCTTCTTCGTCTTCATCTCCGTCCCATTCGGTGTCAATTATAATGTTACCGAATTCGAAAACACCGTTGTGCATGCTGACCTCAAAGTCCTCTGCGAATTCAATAATGTTACCAAGCTCATTCGCATCGTTCTCATCGTCGAGCCAGTCAGCGCTTATGATGCCAAGCGTTCCTGAATCAACTGCGTACTCGTTACCTTTGTTATCTCGATATACTCCGTCCCCGTGAGCAGTGCCTCCGGCGTAGAGCTTAAAATCTTTGAATATCCCAAACCATTGGTCACTCTTGAAATCTAACCCGAGGCAACCGCTCTGCTTCAATAATTCGTCCCAGTTATCTTCTTTAATCACGTAACACAAATCTCCGATATAATACCTACCCGCACTGAATTTTACTGACATTTTAGAAATCCTCCTTTAAGTTATTAGGGTCACGATGAACCCTGTCAGAGTTCTTTCAACCTTGAAACCATCACCCGGTGCCAACCATTCCATTATATGAGGCTGAAGCATCTTGTACTCTGCTGGTGTTACCTCAATTTCTGTGTGCTCATTCAATCTGTCCCAAAGTTCGCTTCCTCTTGTTCTTGTCATCTTGAATTCCTCCTTTTTTAATCTGTGAGCGAATAAGCTCCAGCGGGCCCACCGTCTCCGATGAGCCCAAGCAACTTACTTCTGCTCTTCATCGGACCAAGTATAAACTTCTTCGTCTTCAATCTCTTCGCCGAAATCATCAAATAAATCTCGTACTTCTCCGACGTCAATATATTCGTTCTGGTCTTCCATCTGTTCGAGCATTCCGACTAAATCTTTGATTCTCATTTTCATTATAAAACCCTCCTTAAAATTTGTGTTAGCTATTCAACCGTGCCATTATCTCTAAGTCAAAAAGTGCTTCCTGCTTGGTATCGAAAACTCTGCTATAAACTCTGTCCCTCTGGAAATAATCCTCGGGAATCTCTATCACCTTGTACCGTCCTTCTTCTCTGACTACTGCGTATTTCATTCTGTCCTTCCTCCTCTCGGTTTCGGTTTTTCTCTCTCTCTATTCTTATTATAATATATATATCAGAATAAATCAAGAGGTTTTAAAGATTTTTTTAAAAAAATTTCTCTTTCTAAACCCACATTGCGACTTTGAAGAATTCGCTCGAGCTATTGACTCTGCTCTGGTTACCGAAAGTTTCAACGGTGCCTTTCAGCCCGCCTCTGGTACCGATATAAAGATGTCCGTGAGTCTGAGTCATAATATTACCGTCAGTTCGATTTGTGGTGAAATTCAGAACCTTGATGTTATTAATCCCGAGGTCATGTACCCAAAATTCGGTAATCTCTTTTTCTACGCCGAAGCGCTCTCTGTGGTAATCAATTTTCTTTCTTAATTCTGCGCGTACCCTTTCGATTGTCTCAACTTGTTTTCTTGTTCTCATTCTTAACTCCTCCTTGGTGTTGGTTTTTCTCTCTCTTCAATTATAATTATAATATATATATCATAGAAAATCAAGGGGTTTTAAAGATTTTTTTAAAAAAAATTTCAGTACTTATTTCTCGAACTTCTCGTCAATCTGCAAAACAACCTGCCGGACCTTCTTCATCATTGAATGAATCTGCTTATCAGTAAAGCCCAATTCTTTCAACTCATGTACGGCGTCAGGAAAACCGCCTTTGTAAAATTCGTGGTCATGCAACAGGCTGTTGATGATTCGTGTAGATTCTCTCATTTTCTTTACCTCCTCTTGGTTTAATCTCTCCATCAAGCCCATCGTCTCCGATGAGCTTGAGCAAAGATTAATTGTTGGTGACGAAAAGGTCACCTGTGGGTGTGGTTTGAATTGTTAGGTTATTGAGGAAGATGCCCATGGGACATCTGTCCTCTG
>PUKR01000226.1 GCA_003552365.1 Syntrophomonadaceae bacterium | reverse complement strand
TTTTTCAAAATTAGTGAAATGAAATTTTGTAGTTTTCTTCAGGTATTACTGGTATACTTTCAAAGCCGTTATTTATTATTACTCATAGAAAGGCAGGGGGAGTAAATAAAATCTTATTACAAATTCTTGTTCTTTCTGCATGCCTTTGTTTCGCTTGGGGCCTTGTTCGGGGGCATAGGTGGTATGGCAGATCCCTACGAGCCGCTTGGTATACCGGCTGATCTTTTGGAGGGATCCCCCTTTACCAGTTATTTTATTCCCAGTTTGATCTTGTTTGTGGTAATTGGCCTTGGCCACGGGTTCAGTGCCCTGACGGCTAAGAAGCATTCTAAGTACCAGGGTTATATTACCTCGGTATTTTCCTGGGCGCTTATGATCTGGATTGTCGCTCAGTGCATGATCATGAATGTTATAGAGTTCCTCCATGTTTTATATTTTTTCATCGGTTTAACCGGCGCTGTTTTGGGAATGAGGCTTCTATGCGAAAAGCATATGTTCCCGTCCAACCTGTTTTACATGATCCGTTCTTGAAAGGGTAAGTGGTTTATGTGCTCGCTGAAATAAAGGGGGCCGGCAAATAGAGCCCTTCCTTCGCGGACCTGGGCCAGGTTACCCAGGGCATAATCAGCCCAGGCAGCTGCGCCCGGTAACGGCGCAGTTTCCCGCCGGGGATAAGGTGTGTCGACTAAGGGAGTGTTTTCAGGTAAAGCAGCCAGGCTGCGCAATTTGGCTAAGGCTGTTTCGAGCCCGCCCAATTCATCTACCAGGCCGTTTTTAAAGGCCTGCTCCCCGGTCCAAACTTTACCCCCACCAACCTGTTTTACCGCTTCCTTTTCCATTTTTCGGCTGTTGGCTACTCGATTGACGAATTGTTCGTAAATATGGTTAATAAATTGCCAGGCCTTATTTCTTTCTTCTTCTGTAAAGGGTTTTTCGGGAGATCCAAAGAGTTCTTTCTGCCCTTTTTCAATAGTTTCCCGGTTTAGCAGAAGCTTTTCCAAAAGCTGCGAGTTTACGATTTTTGCGGTAATAACCCCGATTGAACCGGTGATTGTTGCCGGCTGGGCAACAACATAATGGGCGGGAGTAGCGACGTAATACCCCCCGGAACCGGCCATTGTGCCCATCATAGCTACCAGCGGTTTTTTTGCAGCAATTTTTTCCAGGATCGACGCCATTGCTTCTGATGAAGCGGCTGAACCGCCCCCGGAGTCAATGTACAGTAAAACCGCTTTTGCCCGCCTGTCCCTAAGTACCTGTCGTGCCTGCTGGACGAAAGTCAAGTCACCGGTTTGTTCGTTAAATAGGAAAGGAACTGGCAAAGGCGGCCTGGCCGGTGGACGCTGGCTTTTGCCGTCGACAATATTGCCCTGCACCCGCAGAATGGCAATATGTCTGCCCGGATGCGGGGGTAGCGGGCGGGCAAAACTTTTACTGCATTCATCCCAGCTTGCTATCCTTGCCGGTTTTTCCTGGGTTCCCAGGTATTCCGGGAGGTCTTCAGCGCTCACCTGGTCATCTACCAGGCCGGACCTGATTGTGTCTCCACCAAAAAGCGGGGTATCATCGATTATTTCTTGAACCCTGTTTCCGTCAAGGTTACGGCCCCGGGCGACTGCACTTACAAACTGGCTATAAAATGAATCCATCAACCATTCGTACATCTCTTTGACTTCGTCGGACATATTTGAGCGAATAAACCTTTCCAGGGCAGATTTATAAGGACTGATCTGGACCACATCAAATTCGATGCCGCACCAGTCCAGTGCATTTTTCATGTAAAGCTGCCTGCTGGCAAGACCCAGCGTGTAAATCATCCCACCTTCCTGGAGTAAAATGCGGTCTGCGGCAGCTGCCAGGTTGTAACTTTGTATATTATAATTGGTGGCCCAGGCAACAACTTCTTTTTCATCAGCACGGACATCTTTGATTGCCCGGGTCAGGGCCTGGATTTGTGAAAGGGATAGTTCGGGTTTTCCAATATTGAGGATTATGCCCCTGGTTTGTGGATTTTTAGCCACGGTCTTAAAATCATCAGTCAGCTCCTGGATGCTTTTTACCCGGCCTTTAATCCTTTTTTGCAGGAGCCCTTCCGGAGGTTGGCGCAAATCGGGGTAGCTGCCGTGCAGGGTGAAAGTAACATAATCGGGTGGGCGCATTGTTTTTTTTAAACTGTTGGCAATAACCACCAATAAACAGCGCAGCAGGTAAAACGGGTACGAGAAAATCAAACGAAGAACCCCCCTCTTCAGATGAATAATTTAGGAATCAACTCTTGTTATTTATTTTACCGGTGGTGGTGAAGCTGTCAAATTAATTATATTTTTTCGGCCTTTTCAGGTTCCAAAACTTTCTCTTCTCCCCCCGCTTCTGTTTCATCTTCCCGGTATATATCCAGGCAGAAATTTTCCGGGTATTTGGCAACCACATCTTTATAGTAGTCCTTGACAATTTCCATGTCTTTTTTAAAGTCACCGCTGGGCATAAAGGCTGGACCGAATACTGCCAGCTTTTTAGAGTAATCCAGGCAGGTTAAAACAATGGGGACCTGTGCCTTTAAGGCTGTGTAATAAAAGCCGGTTTTCCAGTTGCAATTCCTTTTCCTGGTCCCTTCTGGTGTTACCATTAAAGCGATATTCTCTTCTGAGTTCCTGATTAATTCTGCCATTTTATCGACCATAGTGCCTTTTTTATCCCTGTCTACACTGACTGCTCCGGCCGCAAGCAGGATCTTATTGAGCGGGAATATCTTCAGCCATTCTTTTTTTATAAAAAATTTCAAGGGAAACCTCATCTTGTGAAAGCCGCCCATCGAGATGATCAGATCCCAGTTACTGGTGTGCGGAGCTCCCAAGACTACAGATTTTTTTATGGTTTCTGAACTAACATTTTGGACTAATTTCCAGCCGTTTAAAGTAAACATTAAGATAGCAAACAATTTGAACAAGATGCCTTCCTCCTCAAGGTGCAGTTGTTGACAGTGTATCATTTATTTTGCTAAATATAAAGCTTAAGCAATATAAAGCCATTTGCGTTGCACTCATTTTTCACATAAAAAGCCAGCATTTGGCTCGTATGCTAAGCCTCCAGTATTCAGCTGTTTTATAAGCAGCATTTCAAACTTTTAACCATTATTAAGCAGGGATTTTCTTCTCCCCAGGGGGTTTTCATTTCTTCCAGGGGATAAAACCCTGCCCTTTTATAGAAACGTCTGGTCCTGCGGTAATAAGGGTCGGGATGACTTTCTCCCAGGGTTTTTACCATCAGCAGCTTTTTATTCTCCTGTTTAATTATTTCTTTTTCGGCTGACTCCAGTAATTTAAGCCCCAAACCCGTGCCCTGGTAAGGTTTTAAAACTCCCATAACGTAAATTTCGCTGGTATAAGGGTTGTGGTCAAGTATGCTCAAAAACCCCACAGCTCCGGGTTCGACTTTATTTGTTGCCACCAGGAAAAAGTTATTCTTTACTCCTTCAATGTAATCTTTGATTGCTGTTTCTATGCCAAACCATTCGGG
>PUKR01000235.1 GCA_003552365.1 Syntrophomonadaceae bacterium | reverse complement strand
ACCTTTATTGACCGGGAATTCTCCCATTTCGACCGTGGTTTCGCTCCCCCCAACCCTTACCTGGTAACCATGACAGAGTATGACCGGGAAAAACCGGTACCGGTCGCTTTTACCCTGGACGACCTCCTCTTTACCCTTGGGGAAGTCTATTCCCGGCAAAACCTTGCCCAGATGAGAATAGCTGAAACGGAGAAATATGCTCACGTTACTTTCTTTTTTAACGGGGGCAGGGAAGAACCTTTTCCCAAGGAAGAGCGGATCATGGTCCCATCACCCCGGGTTGCCACCTATGATCTGCAGCCGGAAATGAGCGCTCCGCGAGTTACGGATAAGATTATTGAAACTGTGCAAAAAAACCAACATGCCCTGATCGTGGCGAACTTTGCTAATATGGACATGGTAGGCCATACCGGCAACTTGCAGGCAGCGATTTCAGCGGTGGAAGCTGTTGATCATGGGCTGGGAAGAATTGCCGAAGAAGCCCTGCCTCTTGGCTGGAAAATCCTGATTGTGGGCGATCACGGCAATGCGGAAGAAATGAAAGATCCGGAGGGGGACACCCTGACGGCACACAGCTCTAACCCGGTTCCTTTTATTATGCTTGGCAAAAAGGATAAACCTTTACCTGTCTTGCAGGAAAGCGGCATTCTTGCCGATGTGGCCCCCACAATATTGGATTTAGCCGGCCTGGATATTCCCGGCGACATGACCGGGAAAAGCTTGTTGGCTGATAAAAGTATAACCGCAGGGAGGGATTATTATGGAAGATCGCATCCGGAAGATTGAAGCCCGGGAAATTTTGGATTCCCGGGGGAACCCGACCCTGGAAGTTGATGTTTGGCTGCAGGGGGGATGGACCGGCAGGGCGGCTGTCCCTTCCGGGGCTTCAACCGGGGCCTTTGAAGCAGTTGAACTGCGAGACGAAGATGAGGGGCGTTACCGTGGTAAGGGGGTACTGACGGCTGTGCAGCATGTCAATGAAATCCTGGCCCCGGAGCTTTTTGGTTCTAATGTTCTTGAACAGAGACAACTTGATCGGCTTATGGTTGAACTGGACGATACGGAGAATAAATCCCGCCTGGGAGCAAATGCGATCCTCGGAGTTTCCCTGGCCCTGGCCAGGGCAGGGGCGGCGATGCTGGATTTGCCGCTCTACCGGTACATTGGCGGGCTCCAGGCCGGTGTGTTGCCGGTACCCTTTATGAACATATTGAACGGCGGTGAGCATGCTGACAATAATATGGATATCCAGGAATTCATGATTGTCCCACTTGGAGCAAATTCATTTTCAAGGGCCTTACAAATGGGAACGGAAGTATTTCACCAGTTAAAAGACATTTTGAAAAAACGGGGCCTAAATACCAGTGTGGGCGATGAAGGAGGTTTTGCACCCAACCTGCAGTCGAGTGAAGAGGCCCTGGATTTGATTTTAGAAGCAATCGAGGCTGCCGGCTACCGGTCAGGGGAAGAAATTTTTCTCGCCCTGGATGCTGCGGCTACCGAATTTTATAATGAAGGGTCTTACCAGCTGGAGGGGAAAAATTACTCTGCCCCGGAATTGATTGATTATTACCGGTCGCTTGTGGAACGTTATCCGCTGATATCGATTGAAGATGGGCTGGATGAAGATGATTGGGAAGGCTGGGAAAGTTTAACTGAAAAATTAGGCGATAAAATTATGCTGGTTGGTGACGACCTTTTTGTTACCAGCTCGCACCGCTTAAAAAAAGGAGTAGATTCATCTACGGCTAATGCAGTTTTGGTTAAATTGAATCAAATCGGCACTTTAAGTGAAACCCTGGAGACCATGGCCCTTGCCCGCCGTTCCGGTTACTGGTGTATGGTTTCCCACCGATCCGGTGAAACAGGCGACAGCTTCATTGCCGATCTCGCCGTGGGCACCAATGCCGGTTTAATTAAGACCGGGGCCCCTTCCCGGATAGACCGGGTTGCCAAGTATAACCAGTTATTGAGAATTGAAGCGGCGCTGGGAGCGGCAGCCGGTTATGCGGGTGTTTATATGCAAATTCCCGGTAAAAACCGGTAATCTTTAGGGCTCAGCAGCGTATTTTTCATTTACAAGAACTTCGTGATGTGTTAGAATATCTCTTGCTTGGATTGATAGAAGTTATTCTTGGTTAGCGGGAATAATAAATTTACGCAACGATAATGCAGGATGATGGAGGTTTAGGGACATGATTGGTACTGTGTTCAATATCATTTATATAATTTTGTGTCTCAGCCTGATTGCAGTAGTTCTTCTGCAGTCGGGACGGAGCGCGGGACTTGGCGAAATTGCCGGTGGCGCCCAGTCGCTTATTGGTAAAAAGAAAGGGCTAGATCAGATCCTGGGCAAAATAACCACCTATATAGCTATTGGATACATGCTGGTTACAATTGTCCTTGTAGTGGTTAACTAATTTAGTGCTGTGCCGTTGGCACGGTGGACCAAAACTGGTTTTAACGGCAGGGAGCCCAAAATAAGGCCTCTGCCTTTTAATTTACAGGATAAAGGTACCTGAGCATTAACAGGTAAAGATAGACTATTGTATTGTTAAAGGAAGCGGAGAGATAGCTTTGAAAAAAAGGAAGAATGCCGCCAGGATTTTACGGGATAAAATTACTGGGCTGCTTGAAAAACATCAACGAAAATCCTTGACGGTAAAGCAAATTCTTACTGAGCTGGGGATGCAACCGGGGGATCGAAGTATTTTAAAAACCGAACTCAAGAAAATGACCTCGGAAGGACTGCTGGTTAAGGCTGATAACGGGCGATATGGCTTACCCGAACGTCTTGATTATTTAACCGGGGTTCTGGAAGGCAACCGGCGGGGATTTGCATTTTTAAGGCCCGAGCAGCAGGGTGATGATGTTTTCATCAGCTCAAAAAATATGAATGAAGCAGCGCATGGTGACAGGGTCATTGTGCGGTTGAATAAGAAAAGGAAGAGCAAAAAAAGCAGGGAAGGCACCGTAATCGGGATCATAAAAAGAGGGCAGAGGAGCCTGGTGGGAACCCTTTACCGGGAAGGTAAGCGCTACTATGTGGTGCCCGATGACCAGCGTTTCCCGGGGCCGGTCCAGGTATCGCGCAAGGATTTGCCGGCGGCCCAAAACGGGGATAAGGTGGTAGTTGAAATTGAAAAGTGGTCGCATGGCAACCGTTTATCAAAAGGGAAGATGGTTGAACATATTGGTCCTCCCGGTAGTTTTCGCACAGAACAGCTTTCCTTTAAGCATAAATTTGACCTGCCCGGTGAACACCCCGAGCCGGTGCTTAAAGAATTAAATACTATACCGGTCGAAGAAGAGATCCCACGACTGGCCCGGGACCAGGGCCGGCTTGATTTAAGCGATCTCAAAATGGTGACCATCGACGATGAACAGGCAAAGGACTTCGATGATGCCGTTTCCCTGGAAACTCTTTCCGGAGGGGTATACCGGCTTGGTGTGCACATTGCCGATGTTTCTCACTATGTCAAGGAGGGAAAGCCTCTTGACCGGGAAGCCTTGAAAAGAGGGACCAGTATCTACCTGGTGGACCGGGT
>PUKR01000168.1 GCA_003552365.1 Syntrophomonadaceae bacterium | reverse complement strand
GGCGAACAATTTTCATACAAGAAGATCTGGTGGATCGGTTTCGGGTTTTTAGGCGTGCAGCTGGCTTTTACTACCTATAATGCTTTTTTACCATTGATGTACCGGGAATTTTTTGATTCCAGGGCTATAATCGGTTTGTTAATGGGGACAGACAACCTGATCGGCCTTTTATTAATTCCCGTGGTGGGAGCCTGGTCGGACCGGGTTAACTCCCCCCTGGGCAGGCGGCTTCCCTTCGTGCTGGTGGCATTGCCGGTGGCGGCGCTCACTTTCTTTGCAATTCCTTTCGCCTCCGCTATACTTTGGACCCTGATTTTAGCCGAAATTTTATTTACGGCAGCGATGCACTCTTACCGGGGTCCGGTTATTTCCCTGATGCCGGATCACACTCCGCCCGAGAAGCGTTCCGCCGGTAACGGTATTATCAACTTGATGGGCGGAATCGGCACCTTGATTGCTTTTGGTTTTTTATCCTTGCTTTATGATATAGATCCCCGTTTAACTTTTGGGGTTGGTGCGGTGGTTTTACTTGCCACCCTTTTTATTGTTTGGAAAAAATCGGACCGGCACCCCCCTTATATCGACAATTCACCGGTAGCTGCTAAAAACCCGATCAAGGAAGCGGCCCAGGGGATTCGCAAGCTTTTCACCCCGGGGTATATTGGCCAGCTCTTAGTTCTGCTGGCCATGCTCTCTTATTTTATCGGCTTTGCCGGCCTTGATGCCATGTTTCCCATATACGGGGTGGAAACCCTGGGTTTGACCGAGGGGCGGGCAGCCTTCATCTTGACAACTTTCGCCGGGTCGTTCCTGGTTTTTGCCCTGCTGGCCGGCTATATCGGCACACGCCTGGGTAAAGTGCCAGCCATGCTGATCGGTCTGGCGATAGTGCCGATGCTTTTTTTAAGTGCCATCCCGGTTAGAGAACCGGTAATAATTGGGGTTATTTTTGTGGCGGCCGGGTTTGCCTGGGCCCTGGTTAACGTGCAGGCCATGCCGCTGGTTGCCGACCTCGGCGGCCGCGACCGGGTTGGGTTTTATATCGGTCTTTACTACATTTTTACCATGACCGGGCAGATGGTCGGTCCTTTTGTGCTGGGTTCCGCCATGGATATCATGGGCAACCACGGCATGTTTGTTGCCGGGGCGGTCGTTTATGCCATGGGCTTTGTGCTTTTGCGGGCAGGGCACAAGCGTCTTGATGCCGATCCCGAAGAACTGGCCCGGACTAAAAAACTTAACAACGATGCCGGTGCAGATGGAGGGCAGATCGGTTGAACAGAGACAAGACTTAATTAAATGAATGGTTGAGGATTGCTTTTAATTCCTGTGGGAAATCGGTGATCAATGCCTCTACTCCTGCGGCGGATAAATTTTGCATTTGTTCGGGATCATTTACAGTCCATGGATAAAGGGGTATGTGATTTGCTTTAAAACCCTCAAGGGTAGCTTGATCCAGCAGGTATATAAACAGCGGGTGCACCGAGTAGCAGCCGAGGGAGCGGGCGTAGTGCCACGGTTCCTTGATTTCTTCGAGATAAAGCAGCCCGGTACGAACAGCGGGATTCAACCGGCGGCAGGTTACCAGGCTGTCGTGGTTAAAAGATGAGATAAGCGTTCTACCGACAAGCCGGTATTTTCCGACGCACTCCAGGACTTTATCTTCCAGTCCCGGATATGCGGTATGGTTATTTTTCAGTTCGATATTGAAAAGAAAACTGCTTTCTTTGTAGCGGATCAGCAGTTCTTCCAGGCTCAAAATTTTTTCCCCGCTGAAACCAGGGGCAAACCAGGACCCGGCATCAAGTGATTTTAATTCGGCCAGGGATAGATCCTTAACCGCTCCGCTTCCGGAAGTAGTGCGCTCTAAGGTTTCATCATGGATTACCACAGGCACCCCGTCTTTGCTTAGCTGAACATCGAACTCAATGCCGTCTGCGCCTGTTTCAACTGCCCGGTCGAATGCAGCCATGGTATTTTCAGGGGCAAGCGAAGAAGCGCCACGGTGGGCGATGATTAACGGTTTCTGCCTGGATTTGTGGCCTGGATTAATGATAAATATCATCTCGCTTAAGGCTTGGTTGTATAGTTCCTGCAGCTTTTATACTTGGCTGCTTTGACCATTATATCCTGCGGCAGGGAAAAATAAAAATCGGCTGAATATGCGGGAAAAGAGGCGGTTATTTTTATGGAAGCGAAGATTAAAGATGTAAGGTTTTTTTTGCTTGATATGGATGGAACTATCTATTTAGGAGAGCAGTTAATTGACGGAGCCCGGGAACTGCTGGAAATTCTTAAGAAGCAGGGTAAGAAAGCGGTATTTTTAACCAACAACAGCTCAAAGAACAGGGAGGCTTACCGGAAAAAGCTCGAAGAAATGGGGATTAAAGTTAAGCCCGAAGATATTTTCACTTCCGGGGAAGCCACTGCAATATATTTAAATAAGATCCATCCCGGGGCAAACATATTTCTGCTGGGAACCCCCATGCTTGAAGAAGAATTTACAAATGCGGGATTTAATTTGCATTATGATGAAAAACCTGATTATGTGGTGCTGGGCTTTGATACTACCCTCACTTACCGGAAGTTGTGGCAGGCCTGTGATTATATCAGCGAAGGGGTGGAGTTTATCGCCACTCACCCCGATATTAACTGCCCGGTGGAAGGTGGTAAATACATGCCCGATGCCGGAGCAATGATAAAATTGATCGAGGCTTCTACAGGGGTAAGCCCCCTGATTATCGGAAAACCCAACAGCCATATGGTTGACAGTGCCCGTGAAAAATATGCAGCCGGTAAAGAAAAGATGGCAATAGTGGGCGACCGGTTGTATACGGATATCCAGCTAGGCATTAATGCCGGCATTTATTCAATCCTGGTGTTAAGCGGTGAAACAACCCCGGATCAATATAAAGCTTCAGGCACAAAAGCATCCATGGTTTACCCTTCCGTAAAAGAACTCTGGCAGGTTCTAAGGGATTGAAACCAGGCAACCTTATTTTTTATCCAATGAGTGAAGGTGTTTAACCCTTGGGTCGGACTCCTTTTTCGATAAGTATTTCAGCGGTCCAGCGTGCAGTTTTTCCTGATACACTGGTGCATTTGTCATCATGCCCGCCGGCTTCTTCAAACTTTTTATAGTCTTCTTTGTCCCATAAATTAAATGAACGGCCGATGATGCTTTTTTGGACATCCTTGCAGATTACTCCCCCGAATTCTTCCACAAACTTATCCTGGAGTTCTTTCGTGGCGGAGAAGTTCCTTAAACGGCTGGCTGTTTTTTTACCAAACTCGCTCCTCTGCCTGCCGAACTGGCTGCTGATTGCCGCCATGCCGCCGACCAAGGCGCCGCAGGTCCCATCGCCGCTAAGTGCTCCTCCTCCGGCAAATGAGTGCACTGCCTGAATGGTTGCATCATCAATGCCGTCGAAATACTCCTGGAGAGCGGCTAAAACAGCCTGCGGGCAGGCCCCGTATTTAGCTTCATTTTCGTAGGCCAGGGTGTAAACTCTTTCCAGCAATTCTTGATACTCTTCTGTCATTAAGATGCGCTCCTTTTGGTTTGGTCTGTTTT
>PUKR01000034.1 GCA_003552365.1 Syntrophomonadaceae bacterium | reverse complement strand
CTTTCATAAAAAGCTTGGAATGCGGGAAAGCTCCCAGGACTCCGTTGTATACCAGCAGGGCAGAATAGTCATTGTCCCGGTAGGAAGTATAGGTGCGCAAACCAAGGATCATCTTAGCCTGGTTTACAGACATTTCTTCTTCAATGTACTGGACTTCTTTCACCGGATAATCAATTTTCGCTCCCGCCAAAGTTTTTGGTTCCCCGTTGCGGGAAAAAGAAAAAGCCTCAGCGGCTTCCTCTAAAACTTGACCTACTTCAAGGTCACCGACAACATAGAAGTCGATCGGGTTGTGAGTAAAAATATCCCGGTAGTAAGAATAAAGACCTGCCGGATCAATATTATCGTAATCTTCAATATGCCCCAGCTTGTAAGTGCCGAATTTTTCGTTTTTGCACATCAAGGACATGCACCGCTCATAAGCATAAGCGCCCTTCTCATTTAAAAGAGCTTTAATTTCCTTGATCAGCTGATTTTTTTCCCGGGACACGTACTCTTTTTTAAATCCGCCGTTTTCTATAAGCGGGTCGCCAACAATTGACCCCAGGACAAACATATCCTGTTTAAGCAGTTTACCGCTTTCTCCTAAGTATTTGTCATGGGCCGATTCGAAAGTGAAAGCGGGAATGTGCCTTTCCCCGGTTTTTAAAATATCGGCATACATGTCGGCGCCGTAAAGCCTTTCAAGTTCACGCTGCAATCTAAGCTTATCCGGATATAGCCTGCTGCCCTGCTCAAGCACGGCCGGAAGCAATGCATTCATCGCAGCCAGCTCCCGGCGCAGTTCCTGGTGCAAAAACAATCCCATCGTGATCGTTTTAAACTTGGTGGTAGGAATGAATATTAACCTGATCCCGTTCGGAAGATAGTGTTCGTTATATTCCACCTGCAAGACCGGGCCCTCCTTTGCATCATTTATAAAAAGTATGTCCCTGCTCAACTCTGCTGCATTTTAGACTGGTGAACAGCAACACTAGTAATAATTAATGTTATCGACTGTTCCAGGAATAACTCCTGCAAAACACTGTTTATTATTATAACATGTAAGCATATTTTTCGTGCCCCTCTTTTAACTGCGCAGGGCAAATACCTGTTTATTTGGATCTGCAAAACCTTGATGCATTTTGGACCGGTGCCGGCTCATTGCGGGTTATAGTAGCGACTTAGCTGCAGGTTTTCTCTTTGTTTCACTTTAGCATTCGCCATCTAAGGCTTTAAGCCTCAGGCGGGCTGCTTCCGTGCAGGCCGGACCAGCTACAACCTTTGCCCCACCGGCCATTGCTGCCGCTTTACATGCATAGACCCCTGCCCAAAAAGCAGCAAGGTTGTGCAGTAACGTTTATTTTACCTAAAATGAACCTCAAGAAGCAGCAATATGGGCTTTTTTGCACAAATACGGCTTATGCTGTAATATAGTGCCCAACAAAATAAATAATTAAAACCGGGAGGAGAACAATGCTTTTAATTAAAAATGGTAATGTTTTAACCATGGCGGATCAAGATGAACAGGCAAAAAAAATGGATCTTCTCATAGAAGAAGGTAAAATAAAAAAAATCGGGGCAAACCTGGAGGCTCCGCAGGATGCGGAAATAATTGATGCCACAGGAAAAAATGTTATGCCCGGGATAATTGACGCTCACACTCATTTAGGTATTTTTGAAGAAGGCAGCATGAATGAAGGAGACGACACAAACGAACTGACCGGGCCGATCACTCCCGAACTACGTGCATTGGACGGGATTAACCCCTACGATGAAGGAATCAAAGATGCCCGCTTAAACGGGATTACCTCGGTGGTAACCGGGCCGGGGAGCGGTAATGTGATCGGCGGGCAGGCCGTGGCAATCAAGACATTCGGCAATATAATCGACGATATGATTATAAAAGAGCCTACGGGTCTAAAAGCCGCTTTTGGCGAAAATCCAAAGCGGGTTTACAGCGGTCAAAATAAAGCGCCTTCAACAAGAATGGCAACGGCGGCTCTTTTTAGAAAAGCTTTCTATGAAGCTCAAGAATACAAGGAAAAACTCTCTTCCTCTGAAAGCAAAGACAACCGGGAAGATACAGACAAAAACGATTCGCAGCAAAAAGACTTTCAAAAAGATGTCCTGGTCAGGGCCTTGAACAAAGAAATGCCGATCAGGGCCCATGCTCACCGGGCTGACGATATTTTAACCGCCATAAGGGTGGCCCGGGAATTTGACCTGGACCTTTCCATCGAACACTGCACCGAGGGGCATAAGATTGCCAGGACCTTAAAGCGTTACGGTGTCCCGGCCATAGTCGGACCCACCATGAGCGCCAGGACTAAGATCGAGCTTAGAGAAGCATCTTTTGAAACCCCGAAAATATTTTATGAAGAAGGAGTCAAATTCGCAATCATGACAGATCACCCGGTTATCCCCATTTACGCCCTGCCGATCTGTGCTGCCATGGCTGTAAAAGCCGGTCTGCCCCGCCATGAGGCTTTAAGGGCAATCACCATTGCCGCCGCTGAAATATCGGGCATAGCAGACCGGGTCGGGAGCCTGGAGGAAGGTAAAGACGCCGATATTATTATTTACCGTGGCGATATCTTAAGCGTCGACCCCCGGTTAGATCACGTTTTCATATGCGGGATAGATGTCTTGCAGGCTAACCGCTAAGTATTTTTTCCGCCAGGGCATAGGGCAGCCGGTCCCTGTTGTCCTGGCTTATTCTCCAAACTGCAACGGCATTAAGTTTTTTCAGGCTATCGCAAAAAGGTTCAGGGCGGGCCATGATTGTAGCTACCACCGGGTAGCGTGAATTTAATGCTTCAAGAATTATATCCTTAAACTGCGGGGAATACAGTTCCATTTTGCCGATTTCGTCGATCAAAAAACAGCGAGGATTACCATAGTGTAAAGCAAGACCTAATTCATCCAAAAAAGGATCAAGGTTTTCCGGTTTTACCCCGTACTTGCCCACCCGTTTAGAAGAAGCAAAACTAACATGGGCCAAAGGCAGACGTTTCCCGGAAGCCAGCGAAACCAGTTCGAAACCAACCCGGCGACTGCCTTTTCTGATCTCTTCAGTATAGAAACCGACAACATCATTTTTTAGTTCCCTGGCAAGTTTTATGATTACAGTAGTTTTACCCAGCCCGGGCTTGCCGGTTAAAAGCACTTTTTTTCCGGCTTCTGCTTTAATCGTCTCACAATTCACCTTTGCAGCCTCCTTTAAAAACCCGCCTTATGTTTCAGTTAATCATCTTGAGAGATCAAAATCAATATAAAAATAAAACCGACCGGTAATATTAAAACAAATACTTGGTATTCATTTCCCTGTTTGCTATAATGTCAATATAATATAGGAGAATAATTATTAACCGGCAAATAATCAAATTGACAATTATAGGAGGTAATCAACAAAGTGAATATTCTGCCTTTACTAATCCTGGGGGTAGTATTCGTAGCGATAGTCCTTGGAGCCAGGTATTTTACTTATAAAACAATGACCGAAAGGGTATGCGCCAAAGACCCGGACAGCGAATATTGCCGTAAACATTACCAGAAAAACATTGATCAAACCGAGCAGTACAAGCATTGTGAGTTTGT
>PUKR01000058.1 GCA_003552365.1 Syntrophomonadaceae bacterium | reverse complement strand
TCAAAACCTTCTTCTTCAAAGCGGGTGGCATATAGCTCGATCTTACCGCTGGGAGTATTAAAATCCTCGGTGGGGACAAAATCCCTTTCGCCTTCCCAGATACCGTTATTTTCCTCCAGTTCTTCCCAGGATGTGCCGAGCGCTTCCAGCTGTTTTTCATCAAGCACGTTTCCGTCCACCCCTTCAAAATATTCGCCGTAACCCATTGCTTCGGCTAAAGCCATGATGATACCACCAAAGCCCCTGGTTTCATAAGGCAGTTCAACCACCGGAAACCGGGCCGCTACCTGCGGGTAAAGGCTGTGGTAACCCCGGGCACCGAAACCGGATATCTCCAGCCAGTGGGGTTCGGGGAAAACGATGTCAGACATGTAGGCCATCTCTGATGGGTAAATTTCACAGCAAACCATGAAATCTAATGAAGCAAAGGCTTCATTCATTTTTTTGGCATCGACGAAAGAAAGGGTGTTATACCTCCTGACCAAAGCGGCTTTCACCGGGTAAGGCTCCTCATTCAAAATGCCGTAAGGTAGTGTGGCAAAATTACCCCGGGCGTTGACATTCAGGAAAGGATTATTCTGCTCGAAAGCATCAATGCGTTCTTTCCTTGGTTCAGGGTATTCCGGTGGAGGAAATACCTCGTCAAAACCGGGCATACCGGGGTTTCTTGACAGGATTGTTCCCCCGCGCCGATCTATGGTCCCCACCAGGGCATTCAAGATCAATTGAGCCTGCGCCAAACGGGTGCTGTTGGCATAATTGGGACCCGCTGCATCCCGTTTATGGCTGGGAATATGAGCCGGCTTTGTCTGGGCAAATTCCCGGGCAATCCGCTCGATATCTTCGGCCGGAATGCCGGTTATTTCCGAAGCCCAGCCGGGGGTATATTCCTCGGCAAACCTTTCCACTTCTTCGAAACCGTAAGTGTAATTGTTTACAAATTCTGCATCGTAAAGGCCTTCCTTGATGATGACATGGATCATGGCCAGGCAAAAAGCGAGGTCAGTACCCGGCTTGATCGGGAACCATTCATGGGCCTTGGAAGCAGTAATAGAACGATATGGATCGAGAACAACCAGCTTGGCTCCATTTTGCAGGGCCCTGGTGGCATTCCTAACCTGCATGTTTTTACCCTTGCCCAGTCCGTCCCAACCAAATGATAAAATGTAGTTGCAATTTTCCAGATCGTAGGTCCAGGGCTTGGGCCCTCCGGTTACCATGGCATTCCAAACCGCCTCCTGGGTTGTAAAACAGGTGCTCTGGTGGCAGATAAAGTTGGGTGTACCGATGGCCCGCCCTAAACGGTTCGAGTAAGGGTGGCTCCGGTTCAATACCATAAAACTTTCCGGGCCGTACTCTTCAATAACTTTGTTCAGGCCCTCTGCTGCCAGCTCTATAGCCTCATCCCATTCGATTTCCACAAAACCGGGATCTTCGTCCCGGCCTTTGTTGGGATTTGTCCTTTTAAGAGGCTTTTTTAAACGATCGGGATCGTACAGGGTTTGAATAACACTGTAACCTTTTACACAAAGACGCCCACCTGCTTCCTCGGGGTTAAACGGATCGCCACCGGCCAAATCGTACGGGTTGCCGGCCAGGTGGACCAGCCTGTCGTCTTTCACATAAGCGATCATGGCACAATTGGCGCTGCATACCGAGCAGAAATTATGAACCACCTTTTCTGCATCTTCAACCAGTGACTCTTTTTCTTCCGCCCTGACAAAACTGGGTATAGCAAAGCCGGTGCCGGCCAGAACGCCGGTTCCTACGGCTGCTTTTAAAAAATTCCTTCGGTTCATTTGAAAACTGTTCTTGTCTGTTTTACTCAATGTAACAACCCTCCTGTCAAATTTACTTTAGTTTATTCAGGCTGCTCGCCTGGTATTCTTTTTTTTCTGATCTGAGATAAGAGAGCCCGAATTCAGCCACTCTCTTATAATAATTTGCGTTTCGGTTGTTGATAATGTCCCCCATCAAATCAGGGACCCATTTTATAATGTGGTGTCTGAAAAAAGTTTTGGCATCCTCTTCTTCGCCGGCGGCAATCAAATGCCCCATGAAAGAGAGTTCCACAGAAACATGGTCTTCCGGGTAAATAGAATTCTCTACCTGCCAACCTCTCTTCTGGTAAAATTTTTTCACCTCTACCCACGGATCCTGCATCAGCCTGACTTCTTCACCCCGATATACCGACTCATAAGGTTTTACTCCTCCGGGCAAGTGAAAAAGCCGGGTATATTCTTTAGGTAAATCGGTATCAATATTTTGTTCGTTCAACCAACTTTCTAGATGGCTTTTAAAACCAGAGAAAACGTCATCTTCGAAAAAGCCTGCCTTGTCTAAAAAATCAAGGTAATTCTGCAGATCTTCCCGGCTCGTTTTCCCGTTAAACCAGCGAGCCAGGAAAAAATAACTGACTGCTTCTTTATGTAATATTTCTTCCACCTTAAGACAACCTCCCTTCCTAACCTGAGTCACTTCTAAGATATTAATTATCAAATAGAAATGGTAGCTTGCTTATACTAAGATGATCAATTTTTACTGACCATAAAAGACTTTCCTGGCTCAGCCTTTGCTACTGGCTTGAATAATCTTTCATGCAGCATGGTATGATAACTCTCAAAGCCCTGTTTATCTAAAGAACAATAAGTGGACTTTCCAAGCTGCCGGCACTGGATCAGGCCTGCATCTGAAAGTTTTTTTACATGATAGGAAACCGTGGCTTGGGACAGGTTCAGTTTATCGATCAATTCACAAACACAGTGCTCCCTTTCTATGAGCAGGCCGATTATTTCCAGACGATGATCTTCACAGAGAGTTTTAAAATATGGCCTTAAGTGTTTCACTTCACAACACCTATCCTTTTTTTATAACATATCGAAAACTTTCGATGTAACTATATTAACAAAAATATTAATTCTGATCAACCTTAGCGAATACAATTAAGCCTGTTCATCTGCAACCAATTTAAATCTCTTTATATAGCCATGAAAAAACCCAAAGCTAAACCTGCTTTGGGTTCTCTTAACAAATGGTGCTGCCATATCTATTAATAATTCAACTATAATTTACAATGGGTGCTTTATAGGCACCACTTAAAAATAAGCTGAGTAAACCTGCTGATTAAACCATTTTAAAATTTAACCTCAACCGCTTCACGGGAAGCAGGTTCTTCATCCAGGTTAAAATAGTTTTCCTGTTGAAAGCCGAGCATGCCTGCGATCAAAACCGTGGGGAAACGCTGGATTGCTGTATTGTATTTCATCACGGTCTGGTTATAATCCCTTCTTGAAGAAGCAATCTTGCTTTCAGTATTGCTCAGCTCATCCTGCAGCTGGCGAAAGTTGGCATCTGCTTTCAATTCCGGGTAACTTTCAGCAACCGCAAACAAGCTTTTTAAGGCGCCGGAAAGCATATCTTCTGCCCCGGCCTGTTCATTAAGATCAGAAGCCTGCATGGCCATACTGCGGGCTTTAGTCACATTTTCAAGAGTTTCTTTTTCGTGAGAAGCATACCCTTTAACTGTTTCCACCAGGTTAGGGATTAAATCGTACCTTCTTTTCAGTTGAACATCAATCTGCG
>PUKR01000204.1 GCA_003552365.1 Syntrophomonadaceae bacterium | reverse complement strand
TTTAATTTTTTGCCCGCACTTTTTGCACTGATGTCTGAACCATAATTTGCGGTCACCCGTATCTCCGTATCCAATTAATTTTGTGTTATTCTTCTCTTGAGTCGGGCTATCACATCCCGGACACTGCTTGACTGAAGGCGCCGAGATCACGATCTCTTTCTTTTTCGAATTCTTTTTGTTAATCTTATTCCTGCGTACTGGGGTCTTCGTTCTTTCCATTCTTGATCGCCTCCTTCTATCTTATTATACTATCGTACGTAATATTATTTGAAGGACTCAAGAAATGGACGACCTGACGATAAACTCTGCAGGACGTAAACCTCATTATCATTACTGAAATCTCCTTCCCTGACAACAATCTCATTCACGCGTAGTACTCCGAGCTTTTTCTCTCTTCCGTCCGGGTCCTGATTCAATCCGTACTGCGCAGTCACGTGCGATAGTTTTCTTTTATCTTCACTAAAGTTCGATAATGATAGTCGACCTCTTGTATAGCTCTCTGCGTCTGCTTGCGTTGCCGATAGAACAAGTGCGTGCTTCTCTTGCGATAGAGCACGAAGATTCTTCCAAATATGATCTTGTCGGTGCCTGAATTCTGCCGTAGGACCATCATCGGCTGAGAGAAGGTCGGCGTAATCTATGATGATTACATCAGGAACAAAGCCGTCATATCTTTCCCAATTATTCAAATAAGTACGCATATCTGAAACGGTCAGCGTGCTCGGTGGTTGAGTAATCAATTTAAAATGTCTGCGATATCTTGAAAAGAATTTGCGGACTTCTTCTTTCGCATCTCTTGCATTCAACGGAGCGGTTTTTGGTTTTCTCTCTATCCAAGCCACTCCTTTTCTCTGATTACAACTATGACTATCGCACGGCTCATATTCGGGGTAGTCTTCGTGCTTTTCTTTGAGTGTGCTGATGTTTAAATATTTGGAAGGGTTCTGACTGATTTCATCAAGACTCACTCCTTCGAATATTCCGTGGTTGCAGTTTCTATCAGACCGGTCACAAATATCTAACATATTATACAGACAATCGCCGATGGGGTCGAATCTCTCGTTGCAGTACTTTTCACGATCTGACCTCTGAGCCATATATACACAGATTCTTCGTAGCACTTGATTCTCGGTCATGTCTCCTGCTTCAAAGAATGCGACGTTAGCTTTTTGTCTCACTGCTCTGAGACCGAGTTCCAACAGCATAAAGCTCTTTCCTCTTTTCTCTGGTGCCAGAAACGTTACAAATCCGCCTCTGCTTAAATGTTCATTCCACATTTCCCCCAAAGCACCAGGGTAAGAAATAACTCGTTGCTGAGATTCGTTAAACGCTTGTTCGATTCGCTCAAGCGCTTCCTCTGAGGAGAGATCAAGTCCCGCATCTGTTTGATCAACAATCGTCGGTCTGAAAGATTGAATCAACTGCTCCGCTTCGTTTGCTCTGCCTTCATCAATTAAGTACTGTACTTCTTCTTGGTGTTGCTCAATCTCTCTTGTTTTGAAATATTGAAGAGTCTGGTCGTACAGGTACGCAGAATTGAATTGAGACCCTCTACCATAATCACTGCTGAGACCCTCGAGCACTTCCTCTATGAATTCAGCGTCCGACTTTGAAAGTGAAGGAAGATTTTCCATATAAATGGACTGAATGTTCGAATCTGGTGCAGTGCCGTATTTCTCGAAATAATCAAGGCACCATCGTGCTATCGTTTTTAGTTCTTGGGATTCGAGAAGGTCAGGGGACCATATTCTCTGAACTCGATTGATATAATCCGTGCTGACAATGAGCCCTGTGATAATTCTTCTTTCTATGAAATCTTGGGTCAATTTGATTCTCCTTTCCGGTGTATCAGGTAGGTTAGGTAGATACCACATCTACTCCATCTACCTTATTATACTTTCTGATTCGATTTTATTTGACTCCGGTAGTTGTGGTTGGTTAGGTAGCTACCACATCTACCGAATCTACCGGAGATATGAATTCCCCGTTATCGGATCTCTTTGGATCCCATCGTTCTTTGCTTCTTCTCTTCTAAACTTACTGAATTGGTCGTGCTTGATATCGAATAATTTTAGTGACGGATTATCTGCCCAGCGACCTATGAAATCAATATAACGAGAAATCATTCGCTCCGGCTCTGCTATCTCAGCGAGCGCTTTTCTGGTATCTTGATCAAGATGTTTTTTCTGCCTTGATTTTATCTGTTCCTCCAAATCAAGCAAGGTCTCTGCAAGCTCTGCGGAGAATTCTCTTTTCTCTCCATTCAGATTATAGAGTTGTCGTGCCGGTTCGAAGCAGTTCTTAAAGAAATAGTCACGACTGATTTTATCTTTCTTGTATTGTGCTATGATTCTTTTTGGCGTGGGCACCTTCTTATTTGATGAAGAAGATTTCACAGAGCCGCCGTCCCTCTTGACTGCCTCTTCCAAATTTATAAATTTGTTGCGGAGTGACGAAGCGCTTTCAATAACCGGAACATATTGACCGCCAATATTATCTTGGTACCAATCGAGGGCGTGTTCTATTCTCTCAGTGCTAACTCCATCATCTTCCACGAGTTTTCTGACTTCGTTTGACCAAGCATGTTTTTTCTGCTGATTAATCTTCACGTTTTTATGAGAGGTAACAATGTCAGCCAATTTATTGACTAATGGAAGGTACCAACTATTCCTCTCTTTAATGGTAGGCTTACTTTTATTTTCCACAGAATTTTTTTCGCCGATAGATTTATTTATTTTTTTATTATCTATATAATTATTATTATCTATATTCCTTGATCTCTTGATCAAGGGGGGTGTACAGTGCCTTGATCTCTTGATCAAGGGGGGCGCCCCCTCGTTTGATCTATTGATCATGCGGGGTGCCCCCTCGTTTGATCTATTGATCAAGCCCTCTTTCTCTTCTTTTTCGTCATTTTCTTGAGTCTCGCCTCTCAGTTTTGCCATGAACTGTACGAGTGTTTCTTGATGACGGACAGTATATTCAGGGTCAATGAATATCTTTCGCACTTGTTTGCTTATTCCGTTTCTACCTCTGATAGTTTCCTGCTCAATTCTAATGTAGCCGTTTCTTTGAAGATTCGAGATCATCCTTGAGATAGTTTCCGCACGAGAATTCCCAAGATGCTTTCCAAAGTACTCATTCGAAGCCCAACAGTATCCTCTCTCATTATACGATAGATTCATTATTAACCCAAACAACACGGCCTCTTTCGTACTAATCTCTTCATTAAATAATGCTTCCGCCGGGATTACTATATTCGGTAGGCCGTACGGATTGATGTGGGTTTTCGTTCTCCTCATATCATTTTAGCCTCCTTACGAGATTCTTTACTAAGTGATCTGCATCATCTTGACTCATATCACCAGGGTCACCTTCTTTCAGAGTTTCAATATAGACTTCCTTTCCAAGCGTTTTGAGTTTCGTGCTTAATTTTCTTGCCTGCCTCTTCGCCTGAGGGTCGGTGTCAAATATGATAAAGAACCGGTCATTCTGTTTCGATAATTGAAGCACCTGCTCTGTCGTGAATTCTATTCCAAAAACAGCCGCTGAATGATTCCCGAGCCTCCAAGCGTCTGCGATTCCTTCTACTATGATCAGCGCTTCGAGATCAGC
>PUKR01000136.1 GCA_003552365.1 Syntrophomonadaceae bacterium | reverse complement strand
GAAATACTCTTAATTGCCGACCACTGTCCGGATGTCCTCTGGTCTTATAACCTGGAAAAAAAGCGCTGGAACTATATCAGTCCTTCAGTAAAGCGCTTAACCGGTTACAACGTGGAAGAGGCCATGAAGCTTTCCCTTGAGCAGCTTTTCAGCCCGGTTTCTTATCATTTTTTTGTAGAACAGGCTGCCCTTCGCCTGGAACATTTTTTACTGGATGAAAGCAAGCCTCAAATGAACCGGGACGAGGTGGAATTAATCTGTAAAGATGGCTCTGCCATTTGGTGCGATGTAACTTCACAGTGTATCCGCAATGAAAAAGGAGAACTGACCCTTACCGGGGTTGCCAGGAGTTGCCTTGAGGAGGGACTCGAAGAAGAAGGCCTGCGCAGCGCCCTCGCCAAGTACCGCGATATTTTCAACTCAATCGAAGAAGGATATTATGAAACCGACCTCTACGGGCGCTTGACTTTTTTTAATGATGCTTCCACGCGGATGTGCGGTTACACCCGCACCGAGTTTGCATCGATAGATTACCGGCGGATTTTTAAAGATCCCAGGGAAGCATTTCAACGCTTTAACCAGGTTTACTTATCCGGCATCCCCGACAAGGGTTTTACCACTGAAATAAAGCGTAAAGATAGCAGCTATACCAATATCGAGCTTTCAATTTCGCCGATGTTTGATCATAACGGGACGGTTAACGGTTTCCGTGGCCTGGTTCGGGAAGTCAATGAGAGGGTTCTGTTCCAAAAACAGCTCGAATACTACAGCATGCACGATCAGTTGACCGGTTTGTATAACCGCAACTACTTTGAAGAAGAAATGCGAAAACTAAGCAAAAGCCGTGACTATCCGATCACCATGATTTCAGCCGATGTAAACGGCTTGAAACTGATTAATGATACCATGGGCCACGAACATGGCGATCGTTTGCTCAGGACTGCTGCCCAGGTATTGAAAAATTCTCTTCGCGGCAGCGATGTTTTGGCCAGGGTAGGCGGTGATGAGTTCTCTGCTATTTTGTTGAAGACGGACGAGATAGCGGCAGATAAGGTGGTAGCGCGGATCAGGGGCAATGTGAAGAAATATAACGCGGAGTATCCCGAACTGTATTTAAGCCTTTCTTTAGGGACGGCTACAGCGCAGGATAATGAAACCAGCATGAACGAAATTTTTAAGCGGGCCGATGATAAAATGTACAGCGACAAATATTCTCCCGGTTCCAGGGCTCGGGGTAAAATTGTCAAGAGCTTGCTGGCGGCCCTGGAAAAAAGAGATTATATTGCGGACGGTCACAGCAAAAGGTTGTCCCTATTTTGCCGTAGTATAGGGAAAAAAGTGGGCCTTTCCCGGAGGCAACTGGCCAACCTGGCGCTTTTGGCCCAGGTCCACGACCTGGGGAAAGTGGCCATCCCCGATCAGATCCTCTTCAAGGAAACTCCTTTAAGCGAAAAGGAATGGCAAATAATCAAGGAACACCCGGAAAAGGGCTACCGGATTGCTCTTTCCTCCAACTACCTGACCGGAGTGGCCGGTTTAATTTTAAAGCACCATGAACGCTGGGATGGCAGCGGTTACCCATTGGGGTTGAAGGGAAGGGAAATACCCCTGGAATGCCGAATACTGGCCATAGCTGATGCTTATGACGCGATGACCAGTCAAAGGGTTTATAATCGTAGGAAAACTAAAATGGAAGCCCTGGAAGAATTAAGGCGATGCTCCGGCAGCCAGTTTGATCCGGAAATGGTGGAAGAGTTTATCATGATGATTGAGAAAAAGGAAGGGGATTAACCAATCTATTTAATGTAAAGGTGACAAGTTATTTTACCGGCGGCAGTGGTTTAATGCCGGTGCTCTACCGGTAAGGAAACCCTGATTTCTGCCCCACCACTTTCGCCATTATTTTTTGCTGATATAGACCCCCCGTGTTTTTCCACTATAGCCCGGGAAATAGCCAGGCCCAGTCCGCTGCCCCCGTTACCGGTTTTACAGGAGAAGGGATCAAAAATGTTTTTCAACTGCTCCGGTTCAAAACCGGGGCCATCGTCTTCAATGTGGATAATGCCTTCCTTTAAGGTTACTGTAATAGTATTTTCTGCATACTGCAAAGCATTGCTGAGTAAGTTGAGCAGCAGGCGGTGGATTTTCTCCGGGTCTGCTTCGATTAATGTTCCGCTTGATTCAAAGCTAGTATTTATCTCGATATTTTTTTCCAGGGCCAGGCTTTGTACTGCATGGATGGCTTCGTTAACAGCTTCTTCTAAAGAAAGCTCGTCAAAATTATATTTTTCGTTGGGTGATTCCATTTTAGAAAGATATATAAACTGGTCGACCAGCTTTTTCATCCTTCCCGATTCTTTAATGATTATATCCAGGCTCTGTTCCTTTTCATCAGCAGGGATGATCCCGTCTTTTAATGCTTCCGCGTAACCCTGGATTGACATTAGTGGCGTTTTAAGCTCGTGGGAGCTTTTTTGAAAGAATTCTTTCTGGGCGCGGTCATACTCAGCCAGCTGCCCGGCCATATCATTAAAAGTATCTGCCAGTTCTTCGATTTCATCACCGGTTTTAATCTCCAGCTTGCTGTCAAAATTGCGCCCGGCCAGCTCCCGGGCCCTTTCTTTGAGCTGTTTCAAGGGATCAACTGCATAGCGAGTGGCAAAAATACCCGCGAATAATGATACAATTGCACCGATACCCCCGGCAAAAACTAAAATCCCGAGAATGCTGTAATTAAGCTGGGTGAGGATGTCAAGCTGAGAGTAAAGGATAAGGGAAGCTTTGCTCTGGTCAGTGCCCCTGATTACCGGGAATTCTACGGCAACCCGGTCTCTTTCCACCAGGCTTTCAGTTTCAGCGTCGCCAAAAGCCAGTTCCAGGAAATCTTCATTGAGCATTTCCGCACCCGGAGGATAGGATTCCAGGTCACTGCTTTCAATTATAGTGCCGTCCGGTTCTATTAGCACGTAATCGGCGTAAGCAATCCGGTTGGCAAGGTTAAAAAAAGCTCCCCTCATGCGGCCGCTTCCGTGCATCTCTTCCTGGATGGCCGATGCTGACAGAGTTTCTGCTACCCGGTGCAGGCTGCGCACTGTATCATTTATCAAGTACTGGCGCACTGTTAAGGTAAATGCCAGGGCTAAAACAGTGAATGAAACAAATAAAACGATTAAATATCCGGTGAATATGCGTTTAAACATACAGTTTATACCCGTAGCCCCACACTGTGGAAAGCTCCGGCAGTGCTCCTTTCTCACGGATTTTTTTGCGGATTCTTTTTACCGTATCGTCAACTGCCCGGTTTTCACCTTCATAGTCAAAGCCCCATATTTCTTCCAGGAGTTTTTCCCTGCTGAAAGGGCAGTTTGGAGAAGCGGCAAGAAAGTATAGCAGTTCGAACTCTTTTCCGGTCAGGTTTACTTCTTTACTGTCAATAACCACCTTGCGCTTGTCAGGGTAGATCACCATATTTTTATGGGTTAATTCTTTTGTACTTTGTTCTGCCGGCTGCAGGCGCCGAAAAATTGTTTTGACCCTGACGATTAATTCACGGGGGCTGAATGGTTTGGCCAGGTAGTCGTCTCCGCCGAGCTCTAATCCAAGCACTCGATCAAACTCCTCACCACGCGCTGAAACAAATATAATTGGCTGGTCATATTTTTCCCTGATGGTCCGGCAGAGGGCCAACCCGTCTGATCCGGGCAGCATGATATCAAGGATAAACATATCGGGGTTGCTGTTGAGCAGGGCATTTTCCAATTCTTCGGCCGAGGAAAAAGTGCGGACTGTAAAATCTTCTTTTTCCAGGTAGCGCCTGATTAAGTCGCGAATATTTTCTTCATCATCGACAACCCAGATAACTGCCATAAAGGATACTCCTTGTCATAAAAAGTTTTATACTAATTGCTTCAGCCTGTAGTATTTTTATTTTAGCCCTTAACCCGGGCTGAAAGCAAGTTGAACACAGAAATCCACGGGGACAGGGGATACCCCCGTGGATTAAATCTATATAAAGCCGGGGAGCGGTTATTCTGGACCGGGGGTCACCGGGCACAGGATCGCTCCCGCAGCGGTTGCCCGAAACAGCCGGTGAATCCTGCTGTTCTTTGTCTTAGGAGGTAGCCCGGCTGTTTCTTTCGGTAAGTGAGGTTTATTAATTGGCACCATGCTGTTAATTGTTTGTTTTTTTAATCCTTTTACTTAAACGGCTATTTGCCTCTCGTTAACCTTGCAGTTTTATTATAATGGAGGAGTCAGGCATAATCATGTGATGGATGTTAAGATTATATTAATCTTTTGTGGGAGTAATTTGATAATCCCCTGCTTTACAGCTATAATAAATGAGTATTTTAAGGTATTTGTACGGGGGGATGGGATTGGACGAGATACTGATGATTACCCTGGTAGGCCTTGCTGCAGGGGTTTTTGGCACCGGGTCCGGGACAATTATTGCTCTATTTGTTAATAATCCCAACCAGGCTACTTTAAACTTTATTTTAGGTTTTGCCGGGGGAATGATGCTGGCTATTGTGATGAGCGATCTGCTCCCGGAAGCTGTGGAAGCGGGAAACTTTCTTATTGCTTTTACTGGCCTTATGATCGGTTCCCTTTTCATCCTTGCGCTTGATATTAAGCTGCCTCACTTCCACTTTTTTGAAACCGCCGATGAACTGGCCCGTCATATAAGAACGGGAACAATTCTCGGCCTGGGGATTGCCATGCATAATTTTCCGGAAGGACTGGCTATTGGCGCCAGTTATGTTGCTTCACCGGCAGTGGGCTTTACCCTGGCGCTTACTATAGCATTGCACAACATTCCCGAAGGTATTGCGATGGCCTGTCCTTTATGTGTGGGTGGAATGCGCAAGCGCTGGATCCTTGTCTATACGGCCCTGGCCGGCTTCCCAATGGGGCTGGGCGCCCTGATCGGCAGCAGCCTTGGTTCGATTTCGCCTTTCTTTTTATCGATTTCCCTGGGTTTTGCTGCAGGAGCAATGCTGTACATTATATTTGGTGAATTAATTCCGGGGGCGCAAAATGCAGGCCAGGGGCGCGCCGGGACATTTGGCGCTGTTTTTGGCACGATCTCCGGAATCCTGCTGCTTTCTGTAATTTAACCTCTAAATGTTGTTTTGTTTAACCATCTTATTTTGTTTCATCATTAGAGATAGGAAAATGTGGACCAGTTCGGGATCAAACTGGGTGCCGGAATTTTTTTCTATTTCTGCAAGCGCTTCTTTGGGGCTTACCGCTTTTTGGTAGGGCCGGTCGTGGGTCATCACGTCATATGCATCGCAAATGCTAAAGATACGGCACTCCAGTGGTATTTCCGCACCTTTAAGCCCCAGGGGATAACCGCTGCCGTCCCAGCGTTCGTGATGGCTTAAAACCAGGTTGGCTATGCCGGCCAGGTCGGTGGAAGAGGAAGCAATCCGGGATCCCTTTTCCGGGTGGAGCTTCATAATTTCCCATTCTTCTTCGGTGAGCGGACCGGGTTTGTAAAGGATATGGTCGGGTATGCCAACTTTACCAAGATCGTGGACCCGGACAAGCAAGGCTAAATCGGAGATTTGATTCGAGTTAAGGTTTACCCGCTCGGCAAACTTCATGCATAGATTCTCCAGGCGCTCGATATGTCCTTCGGAAATAAAATCCCTTTCGGCAAGGGCTGCAGTCAGGCTTTGCACCACACTGTTGCGGGCGCTTTTACTGCGGTGCAGTTTATCCCTGAACATCAAATCGTCTGCCTGTTTTACCAGTTTTTTTATGGGGGTATGGTTATTTTCTGCCGTAGCCACACCCATGGACAGGCTTAAAGGCAGTTTGGGGTTATGCTGATTGTAATGGGCTACCTGGTAACGGATTTGCCGGGCCAGGCATTCGCCTTCGTTTTTCCCGGTCAAGGGGAGAATAACCGTGAATTCGTCACCGCCGACCCGGCCCAGGATACCATTGTTATCAAATACTTCTTTTAGAATGTCAGCACAGTTATTTAACAGTTTGTCTCCGGCTTCATGTCCCAGGGTATCATTAATCAGCTTAAGACCATCGATATCGGCAGAGATAATTGTAACGGGGTAATTGGGATCGTCTGCAAGAAACTTTAGTTTTGCTTCAAAAAAGGAACGGTTATATACCCCGGTTAACTGGTCATGGTAGCTAAGGTAATAGAGCTTTTCTTCGCTGTAGTCCAGGGCTTCCTCGGCAGTAGTCAGTTTTCGGAGGGTTTTTTCCATTTCCCGGTTTGCTTCTTTAAGTTTTCTTTCATTTTCGGTCAGCCGGTTGAAGTAATTTTCAGCTTTATCCAGCAGGCTGTTAATCGTTTCGCTGAGCATTGCCAGTTCGCTATTACTGGCTTCCGGAAGCCGGTATGATAAATCTTTATCAACTTCGATTTCTTTCAGGTTGTTTTCCAGCTGGAGTAAAGGTTTGTGAACATGGATATGGTTATAGGCCAGGAACATGATCACTATAAGCAGTGAAGCGATTCCGGCAAATACAAACTCCGTTGTCATTCGATCGGCTGTTTCTGTAAAAACCCTGAAAGGAATAAAAGAGGCCAGGTGCCACGAAGTCCCTTCAATGGGCATAAAGGCCAGGTAGCCGTCTTTTTCTTCTAGATTCAAGCGCACTACCCCGTTTTCAATACTTTCAATCTGTTTCTCGCCGTACATTTCTTTAAAGGTAACCAGTTCGCCGTGGGGATTGTAATCCAAATTGGGATGTGCCAGCATGTGGCCTTCCCCGTCAATTAAAAAAGAAAATTCCCCATCCACCTGGTTCCTGCTATTTCCGGCAGCCTCAATAAGCTTACTGATCCTGCTTATTCTTATGTCGCCGCCTACTACACCGAGAAACTTGTCCTCAGGGCAGTAGACCGGGCGGGCGATGGTAAAGATAACTTGATCATTGCTTGCATTGGTAAAAGCCCTGGTGAATACAGTGCTGCCTTGTTCACGGGCCTGGACGTACCAGGGGCGTTTTTTAAGGTTAAAATCGGGTGGAGGATCCCAACCGCTGGCATTGATCATTTTATTTTCCGGGGTGCCAAAATAAATTGACTCAAAAGAATTATTGTTGTCCAGGAGTGACTTTAAGTAAACGAGAATATCTTCTTCAGACCACTGCTGGAGGGCAATAAAGGTACCTGCTGCTTCTATGGTGCGGGTATGCTTATTCAACCAGCCGTTGATTTTTTCGCACTTGGAGCTTACAGAAGTTTCAGCGGCCATGCGGGCATTTTGCTGCAGCTGCTGGTTAGTTCCATGGTAATGGTAGTACCATGCGCTAAAAAAAACAATAATCAAGATAAAGGCGAGTATGTATAAATTTCTAATCAAACGCTGCAACTAAATCGCCCCTAAATTATTTAGATAATAGTTATTTCTACGTGTAAAAAAGGACCGGTTAAAAAATTAAATTAAGTAGAGGTTTCTTGGTGTGCAGATATTATAACACAGCAGCAGGTTTTTGAACCAGTTACTTTATCAAATTTAGAATAAGATTTTTTGGTCGGCTGCTCAATAAGAAGTTGAAATGTCCTATTGAATAGGTTTTTCGGGATTTTAACAGCCTGCTTCAAAAAAATAAATGCTAATCATGAACCACAAAAGCGTGCCGGAGCGTTTTCAGGCCGGTTCCGGCAAGGAGTTTATGGCCCGGAACAAGTTGCTTTTCCTCCGGGAATTTAATGCAGGGTGTCTTTTTGCGGTGCTTTTAAAACCGATCCCCGGTGGGGGAGCACTTTTCTCACCCCGCCCCTGGGATCGGGGATATCGCCTTTATAACGCGGTATAACGTGGATATGGAAGTGGAAAACAGTTTGCCCGGCGGCAGCCCCTACATTCGCACCGATATTGAAACCATCCGGGTTGTATTTTTGCTGAAGATATTCTTTCACCCGGTGGATCAGTCCGGTAATGGCGGCATGTTCTTCAATCGAGGCGTCGAAGTAAGTTTCTACATGTCTCCTGGGAATGACCAGGACATGCCCTTTGTTTACCGGGCAACCATCATAGAAGGCAAGCGCCAAATCGTTTTCGGCAATGATGTTAAGCTTGTCGTGCTGGCAAAAAACACAATTATCCACGAGAATCCTCCTTTTCTATCTAACTGCTTTATTTCAGCTGCCAAACATGAATTTCTGCTTGATTACCAGCAAACTTGCTTCTTAATATATCATAAATGGGCAGTAATTTGTTGAACCGATTTTATAGATTGCCAATCCAGTAAGCTAATAGAGCAGGAATTTTTTTAGATACGGTGAATTAATTAAGATCAAATCTTAACTAAAAAACGGGAGAATGAAATGAGCTTAAATAAATATTGCTGCGTTTGTTTGTCAGTCTGCCTGGTTATTTTGCTATCTGCCGCGGCCTTTTATTTCCCGGCAGATAGCGGGATCAGCCGGGAAAAGGATAGCAGCCTGCAGAGTGGCGCTGAAGAGTTCGTAGCCGGGGAAGAAGGTTTGATTTTTTATAGCCTGATTTACCGTGGCATCGATGGAGGGCTCTTAAATACAAGAGAAAAAACAATGCGTCCTGAACCGATGCCCGGCCTTGCAATATCGATGCCTTCCGAGGATAGCCAGCCGCCCCATCCGGCAAAGACTGCTTCTGCAGTTAGCAGTGGTGGCAGCGGTGTTTCGCTCTCGAGGAGCGAACAGCAGATGGTAAGCATGATTAACCAGTCTCGGAGCAGTGCCGGACTGCCCCCCTTGCAAGTTTGCGGCAGGACTACCACGGCGGCCCGGGCAAAAAGCCGGGATATGGCCCAGAACAATTATTTCAGCCATACCTCGCCCACTTACGGCCGCTTTACAAGGCTGCTCGATAACTACGGGGTCAGTTACAGGACAGCTGCTGAAAATATTGCCTGGAATACAAGCGGCAGCGCCAGTACCGCCCACAACAGCTTTATGAACTCACCCGGACACAGGAGTAATATCCTGGGTGGAAACTTTAATTACGTGGGAGTGGGAGTTTACTCCAGTGGTGGCCGCCACTACTATACGCAGTTGTTTGTGGGTCGCTAAAAATTTTATGAGGAGGATCAACATGAAAAAATTCGATTTGATTGTTCTAGGCGGAGGAACGGCCGGAATGAATTTAATTTACCCATTGACCGAGGAAGGCTGGAATGTAGCCCTGGTTGAATCAGGCTATATTGGAGGAACCTGTATAAATGTCGGCTGTATCCCTTCCAAAACCCTGATCAGTTCAGGAAGGGTGATGCAGATGGTCCGTGAAGCAGAAAAATGGGGCGTAAGAACCGGGTTGCCGCAGGCAGACTGGCCTGCCATGGTTGATCGGAAGGAACAGCTGGTAGGAAAAATCCGCGGCCGCGGCTATAAAAATGTAGAACGCAACGAGCACATTACACTTTATGAAGGTAGTGCTGTCTTTACCGCTCCCGGTACGATCGAAGTGAACGGAGAAGCCCTTAGCGCTGATAAAATTGTTATCGCTACCGGGGCCCGCACTAAAGTGCCTCCTGTACCGGGACTTGATGAGCTGGATTACCTTACCTCAACATCGGTGATGGAAATCGAAAAGCTCTCCAAAAGCATGATTATTTTGGGCGGGGGCATTATAGCCCTGGAATTTTCCCAGCTTTTCAGCCGCCTGGGGGTTGAAGTTACTATTGTCCAGCGGGGAAGCCGCCTTGCTCCCAACCTTGACCCGGATATTTCCGATGAAGTACGCCGCATCCTGGAGGATGAGGGAGTAAACGTAAATACAGATACTGAAATCAGTTCGGCCGGCAGGGAAGCCGAGGCCATGTACGTTATTGATGAAACTGAAGGCGGGCCGGAGCGCTATATGGCCGATCAAATCCTGGTCGCAACCGGCAGGGCCCCCAACACCGATATGTTGGACCTGGAGAAAGCGGGGGTTAAGACCAACGGGAAAGGCTATATAGAGGTTGATGAAGCATTCAAGACCAGCACCGAAGGGATTTATGCCATCGGTGATGTGATTGGGGGGATGATGTTTACCCATAAAGCCTGGCATGATGCCACCCTGCTGAGCCGTCACCTTTCCGGTGGTGAAGTGATATCTGCAGAAAACCGCTTGATCCCGTTTGCCGTATTTACTGAACCGGAAATTGCCGGGATCGGGCTGGATCAGGTTTCTGCGGTGGAAGCGGGTTATAAAGTAAAGGTGCATCAATATCCTTTCCGCTTCCAGGGAAGGGCCCGGGCGATGGAAAAATACGGCGGTTTTATCAAAATGACAGTAGAGCAGGAAAGCGGTAAAATCCTGGGAGCGCACATAATTGGTCCTGAAGCCGGCGAATTAATCCATGAACTGATTACCGCCATGCATTTTAAAGCCACGGTCCAGGATATTAAAGAGATGATGCACGTTCATCCCACCCTTTCAGAGGCGATCATTAATACTGCCAGTGCCGGTTAATTAACCGGCAAATCTATTTGTTATCCCTGGCCAAGGAGGCTTCCAGATGCTAAAAGCAATTTTTTTAGCAACTTGCACAGTAATGATCATTGCTCTGCCCGCCGGCGCTTTTCCGGGATCTCTATCCCTGGCAGAGGCCTTGAACGAAAACGCTACCGGCGATAACGATTTCGAAGAAGAATTACTGGAAGAAGGTGACGTGATCGAAGGAGATCTTCCGGTGGATGAGCCTCCCGGCACCCCGGTTGAGGATGTGCCCGATGAAAAAGAGCACTATTACCGGGGCCGGGTTTTGGAGATTATCGATGCGAGGGAAGATGATCACCAGTATTTTACAGCTATTGAACAGAAACTGGTAGTGGAGCTGACCAGCGGAGCATATGAAGGAGAACAGATTGAAATAATCAACACCTATTTTGAAGGCGACCCGGTTTACGACTTCCTGGTTGAAGAAGGAGAGGAAGTGATCGTGGTCGCCTTTGGTGAAGAAGGCGACTTCAGCGAGGCTTATGTGTATGACCAGGCCCGGGATCGCGGGGTTTATTACCTGATTGGGGTTTTGCTGTTCGGCCTGCTTGTAGTGGGTCGGATGAAAGGGGTTAAAACAATAATCACCCTTGGGGTGACGGTATTTTTAATCTTTCAGTTCCTTCTGCCCCTTTTGCTCTTGGGCTACAGCCCGGTTTTACTGGCCATTGCAACTGCCGCACTGGCGATCACTTTTACCCTTTTTGTGATCGGTGGTTTGAACATGAAGTCACTGGTCGCTATTTTGGGCACAATCAGCGGAGTTATCGTGGCAGGATTGATGGCTTTCCTGGCAGGCAGTATTGCCCGCCTGACCGGTTTCGGCAGCCACGAAGCCCAAATGCTCTACTTCCTGGATCATACGATCGATTTCAGGGGGTTGCTTTTTGCCGGTATTATTATAGGCTCCCTGGGAGCAATTACCGATATCGGGATGTCTGTGGCTTCGGCCGCAGCCGAAATTAAAGAGGCCAGGCCGGATATTTCCGGCCGCGATCTTTTCAGCGGGGCTTTCAATGTCGGCCGCGACGTGATGGGAACCATGGCCAATACTTTGGTCCTGGCTTATGTCGGAGCAGCTACCCCGATGCTTCTTTTAGTTACCGGTTACGAAATGGACTGGATCAGGGTGGTTAACATGGACTTGATTGCCACCGAATTTGTGCGCGGTGCCGCCGGCAGCATCGGCTTGGTTGCCGCAGTTCCGGTGACCGCGTATCTGGCAAGCCGCTTGCTGGCCGATCGCTGGTGAGTTAAAGCTCAAAATTTATTTCAGAAAACTTGAAAATTTTTTAACTGCTGCCTTCTTTTTTTACCAGGGCTATGCTTTCAACGTGGCCGGTATGGGGGAACATGTCCACCGGCTGTACTGCACGGGCAGTGAATTCATATTCGCTTAAATAGTTGAGGTCGCGGGCCAGTGTAGCCGGATTACAGGAGACGTAAATTAGGCGTTCCGGTCCCGCTCCTATCACCGCTTTTAAAAGTTCGGGGGAACACCCCCGCCGGGGCGGGTTGAGGAAAATTGCCTTGGGCTGCCGCCCTTCGTCTAAGAGATCGGGGCATTCTTCAGCCCGGGCATGGATAAAGCGAAGGTTGAGCATTTCGTTTAAAACAGCGTTTTCCCCGGCATCTCTTATTGCCGCCGCTTCAGAATCCACCCCGATTACTTCTTCGGCAGTCCGCCCCAGGTAAAGGGAAAAGTTACCGGTGCCGCAATAAAGATCAAAAGCAGTATGCGGAGAACCGGCCATAACTACAGCCTGTTCATACATAACAGCAGCTTGTTGCGGGTTTACCTGGAAGAAAGACGCAGGAGAGAGACGATATTGAAAAGGCGGGATTACTTCTTCGAGGCAGGGTTCTCCTAAAAGGGTTAAATATCTTCCCTCTTCTTTTCCCGGCCGGTAAAGAGTAATCCCCGCCAGGGGAATATCCGAAATTTTGCCGATGAGCCCGGCTAATTTTTTGTAATGTTCTTTTAAATACCCCGGGCTTTTTTTCGCCATCTTCGAGGGGGGAAACAGGGTTACCAGGCAGCTGCCGGAGTGAAAAGAGGTGCGAATATCCGCTTCTTCAACCGGCAGGAAAGTATTGCCTTTTCTCCCGGGCCGATTATTTTTCAGCCCGGTATGCTGACGGATTGCTTCACGTAGAACTGCGATCATCCTGTCCGCAGAGGGATGTTGAACCCGGCAGTTACCGATATCGATGATGCGGCGGCTTTGTTTTTGGTAGAAACCCGCAATAATCCGGTTGCCGGAGAGGGCGAAATGGATCCGTGTTTTGTTCCGGTAGTGCCATGGTTCTTCCATGCCGAGGACCGGATGAGTTATGTTTTCCGCTTCTTCCAGGTTTGCGATCCGTTTTAAGGTTTCTTTGATCCGTTTTTGCTTCCAGGCAAGCTGCTCTTTGTAAGCCAGGTGCTGGATCTGGCAACCTCCGCACCGGGGGAAGTGAGGGCAGGGTGGGTTGACCCGGTGAGGAGACTTATCCTTAAGAGAGAGCAGGCTTGCTTCGCCATATTTTTTGTGTACCTTGTTAATTTTAGCCTGAACGGTTTCACCGGGAAGAGCGCCGTCTACAAAAAGGGTAAACCCGTTTGCCTTTCCCACCCCTTCGCCCCGGTGGTTGAGATCATCTACTTGTAATTGTAAAACTTCTCCCGGGTTATATGGCGGTCTGTAATTTCCCGACATCAATTCACCACTAATCGCTAAATTTTTGCCAGCCTGGCAACATAAAGGATCAGCACTGCCCCCAGGAAAGCAACTACTACCGTGCTTAAATTGAAACCGGTAATAGCATTATGAATATTAAACAGCGCGCCGGCAAGCCATCCACCGACAAGTGCTCCAACCACCCCGATGATGATATTGCCGATCAAGCCGAAGCCCCTGCCCTTGATTACAAGTCCGGCCAACCAGCCGGCAATTACTCCAACCAACAGCCAGGATATAATACCCATCTTAATTCCCTCCAAAGATTGAATGCTTTAAACAAGAAAGAATTTTGCTAAAGGTTTTCAAGCTATTTACTTTTGTTCTTCTCTGGTTACAGATGCCACTTCGTAATTAAGAATAAAAAAGCTTGCATTACGCCTGCACAAATTATTGAAAGCAGGCTTTTTAATATAAGGCCCGGTTTTATCGGGTGACATCTCCCCGATATACTAAACGATTGTTCAAACAGTATACACCGGAGAACGCTTTGTTGTTGTGCCTTTCCTAAATTCTCGATAAAATGATAAAGTCCTTTAGCAATCATTGGTTTATTAGTTGCTGCCCTCAAAGAATGGTATGGCTATAGGTTTTGAACCTGAAGAACCGGTTTATTTTTATATGATTATTTTTACAGCACGGCCGGGCAGACTATAAAAATTTTTACCCGAACGGAAGGGATGCAGCTGACAGCGGCGAATTTCAATACCGGTGTTTTACTATATAGGGTTAATGCTTATTTTATCGGTCAATGAACCGGCCGGCTATTTGGATGCCGGCACGAAGCCGGTATGCAGCACGGCTGAGTAGGCACTTATACGACGGTTTGATTTGAAGGGGGCAGGGAGTTTTTATGGAAAAGGATCCCCGGGAAAAGATCGATCCCCGGGCTTTAAAAGCCTGGTTTTTCAGCGGTTTGATTTGGGGCTTTTTACTAATGGTTATTCCGGTTGCCTACTTTATTTTGAACAACCTTTTTTGGGATTTGCCCATGTTTTATGGATGGGTTGGTATCGGCCTGGTAGTTCTTTATACCTTGTGGGATGCGGTAATTATCCCGCGCCTCAAGCTGCGTTTTTGGCGTTATGAAATCAGGGAAGATGAAATCGATATCCGCCATGGGGTTTTTATCATCAGGCGCACCTTGATTCCCATGGTAAGGGTTCAGCATGTGGATACAGAACATGGCCCGGTAATGCGCCTCTTCGGCCTGGCGACCCTGCGTGTGTCCACTGCTGCTACCAGCCACAGGATTCCCGCTCTATCAAGGGATAAAGCCGCCGAGTCGCGCGGTGAAATATCAGCCCTGGCCCGGGTGAGTGATGATGATGTATGAACAAAGGCGTCAACACCCGGTGATGATTCCGCTGGCGACTTTCAGGACCATGCTTTACATGCTGCCGCCACTGGTTATTGTCATGATCCAGGGTTTTGCCGACGGCAATATATTGCGGGCCCTTTTTATCCTGGCAGCAGGCGCGGGCATTCTACTTGTCGGGATCCTTCCCTTTCAAATTTTGGGCTGGGCTTATTATACCTACCGCTACGACGCCGGTTACCTGCACATAAAACAGGGGGTAATTTTTAAAAAAGAGCGTTCTATTAAAAAAGAAAGGGTCCAGACCGTCAATATTACCAGGGGGATCATTCAGCGTCTCTTTGGTTTGGCCAGCTTGCAGGTGGAAACAGCAGGTGGGGGCTCAGAATCCGAACTCAGCTTAACGGCGGTAAAACTTGAAGAGGCTTACAATATAAAAAACAGTTTGGAGAGGCCGGAGGGTGCTGCTCATCAAGAAGCCGGCGCTACGGAAAAATCGGGACGTCCTGGATGGGGAATTGAAGCGGTAATCGAAACCGCGCTGCCGGCTAGAAGGGCAGATAAAGATAAGGAAGCAGGCGAAACTGAAGCTGAAAAAGAAACAGTTTACCAGGCCAGCTACCCGGAGCTGTTTTTAGCCGGGGCCACTTCCGGGGGGTTTTTCGTAATTTTTTCGGTTATCGGAGTAATTTTTTCCCAGGTATTTCCCTATATTCCTGACGCATTCTGGGAGTTTATGCTGGAGCAGATTACCGCTATTGCCGCAGTTACGGTGGCAATAATTGTTTTTCTGCTTGTGCTTGTATCCTGGCTTATATCTACCGTGACTTTTGTAATCCAGCATGCCAATTTTACTCTCAGGCGCAGTGGGGACAGGCTCCATGTCTCCTGGGGGGTTATAGAACAGAAGCAGCTTGCTTTAAACTTAAACCGGTTACAGGCCCTGGCGGTGCATGAAGGGGTGCTTCGCCAGCCCTTCGGCAGGTGTGCTTTAATGGCCGAGGTTGCAGGCGGTGGGTCGAGGGAACAAAATTACGCAACTACGCTATTCCCCCTTCTCCGCAACAGCGAACTGCCCGCCTTTCTAAAAGAAGTACTGCCCGAGTATGATTTGCCTTCATCCATGGTGCCGCTACCCCGGCGGGCGCTGCGCCGTTATATTTTCCGGGCGGTAGCCCCGGCGCTGCTGATCATAGTGCCTTTACAGTGGCTTCCGTACGGCTGGTTAGCTTTTTTGCTGCTTATACCGGCTTTCT
>PUKR01000004.1 GCA_003552365.1 Syntrophomonadaceae bacterium | reverse complement strand
TCAGAAGATATAACTCCAGAAAGACTAAATAAAGCCTTGAAACTTATGGAAACTATACCCATTGATATTGAGATTAATTACAATACTGATGATATATATGTCAGGGTAGATGTATTGACTAACCAAGATTGTGGGACATGCTTAATTGAAGGAAGCCATGATAATATTGTTTTATTGAAAAATAATACAAAAATTTGTATTGATCAATCAGGCACGCAGCATAAAGATCTCTTCCTTGAAGGTTTTGATCGTGAGCTGGATTTAAAGCAATTAATTCAAAGTATTAATGCAATGCATGTTAATGATCTAGCGTTTATTGAGAATGGTATCCAAACAAATATGGAAGCTGCGTGGAAGGGGATCAATAGTAGGGCCGGGCTAGGCCTGGGATACAGTTATTTAACCTTAATCAAAAATGGTGCTTTAGAAGATAACTATATTAATCGCGCCAAAATGCTGGCTTCAGGTGCTGCTGATGCCAGGATGGGGGGATTAAAAACAGCTGTTATTGGCTGCTTCGGCAGTGGCAACCATGGTATAACGTTATTGATTCCTTTAAAAGTATTATCGGATCATTTAGGCAGTAACCGGGAGGAGCTTTTAAAAAGTGTAGCTTTTGCGAAAATTTTAACTGCATACATTAAAAGAATAACCGGGGTAATAACACCCCAGTGTGGAGATATTATTGCAACCGGGGTTGGTGTTGCTGGTGGTGCTTGTTATCTCCAACATAAAGAGGTGACGGTAATTGAAAAGTCGCTGCAGATAATAATCGCAAACTTGTATGGAGTTATTTGTGATGGTGCCAAGCCAACCTGTGCCTTAAAAATTGCTACAGCAGTGCAGGCTGGTTTGGAAAGCGCAATGCTGGCTGGTGGGATCAACGATTTCGGGCAGCAGGGAGTTGTCGGAGAACAATTTGCTGAAACCCTAAATAATATGGAGTTCTTAATTAATAAAGGTGACAGGGCTTCAGACATTCATATGGTGGAACTTTTGGAAGCGATGCAGAAGTAATTAAAATCAAGAAAGGGGTAAGCAATCTTATTTGTGCATTAATTCAACAACCTAGCATTTTTAATGATGTTTTAGGCCCGGTTATGCTTGGGCCTTCAAGCTCTCATACCGCTGCACCGGTGAGAATTGGCAATATTGCCAGCCAGCTTATGCCTGGTAGGCTTAAGGAGGCAGTCATATCATTCCCCGCTGAAGGGTCCTTTGCTAAAACTTATAAAGGACATCGTTCAGATATAGGCTTTGCTGGTGGCTTGTTGGGATATGATACTGATAACCGTGAAATTTTGAATGCGCTGAATCAATTGAAATCTGAAAATGTTAGGGTTTTATTTAAGTTGGTTAATAAGCAAGCTGATCATCCCAACACTGTTTATATTGACTTAGAAAACACAAGTGGTCAAAAAGTATTTTTGACAGCACTTTCTCTGGGTGGAGGGATGATCGAAATTGTTGAAGTGAATAATTTTGAGCTTAGTTTACGTGGCGATTATTATGAACTACTAATCTTTTTGGATAAAGAGCACTCAGTTACAGAACGAAACCTGGCAAATTTTGATGAGTTGATTGCTGCTAAAAACCGGGCTGTTGAATGTCGACATGTTTCGGCAATAAAGAATAATGACGGTAACTCGGGAAATGAAGTTGAGAAAGCAGCTTATCTGGTTAACTATAAATTATTTGATAATTTGCCGGAAGATTTGTTGTCGGAAATAGCTGGCCTGGATCATGTAACTTCAGTGAAGCTGGTTGCTCCGGTATTGCCCGTATTTGGTAACCATAGTTTTCGTCCTCCTTTTTCTTCCGCAGTAGATCTTGTGAAGGTTCTCAATGGTAAAGATATCGGAATTTCTGAGGCAGCAATTATTTATGAAACAACCAGGAGTGGTTGGAGTAAAAATCATGTTATAAAAGAAATTGATAATGTTATTGAGGTCATGGAGCAGGCAGTGCAGGAAGGATTGAACCAGAAAAAGGCAGGTAAAATAATAGCTTCCCAGTCTCATTTAATCAAGAGAGCTGAGAATGCAGGCAAGCTGGTACCTGTGGGTTGTGCAAATAATGCGCTGGCCTTTTCCATGGCAGTAGTTGAGGTTAATGTCACATCGGGTATAGTTGTAGCTGCTCCTACTGCAGGTTCGAGTGGAGTATTGCCGGGGGCATTACTGGGAGTGGCTGCAGATAATGGTTTCGATCTTTCGGTTATTAGGCAAGGGATGTTAGCAGCCGGGTGCATAGGCCTTTTAATTGCAAAAGGAGCCACTTTTGCTGCAGAGGTTTGCGGATGTCAGGCAGAATGTGGGGCAGCAGCGTCGATGGCCGCTGCAGGTATTGTCCAGCTTTATGGAGGCAGTGGGGAACAGTCTTTAGCCGGTGCTTCAATCGCTTTGCAGAATGTCTTGGGCTTAATTTGTGACCCTGTTGCCGAACAAGCAGAGGTTCCCTGTCTGGGTAAAAACGTGCTTGCTTCTGTGAACGCAATAGCTTCTGCAAATATGGCATTAGCAGGGGTAGATCCGGTTATACCTTTAGATGAAGTGATTCAAGCGATGTATAATGTTGGTAACGCCCTGCCACAAGAGTTGAGATGTACAGGTCTGGGTGGTTTGGCGGCAACTCCTACAGCGCAAAAAATAAAAAGAACAATTAACGATGAATAACTAATTATGAATATTTCCCGTGCCAGGTTGTTTTGCGGTTATTATGTTAGGTTAAATTGTTATTGCAGCAAACCTTGACATGTCATCATAATTGTGATATGTTTCGGTGTAATTAAATATGGATAAATGCTTTGAACGGGAAGAGTAAGTTCACCAAAGGTGTTACAGGGAACCTGTGGCAGTGGAAAACAGGCACATACTGGTGTGCTGAATGGGCCCGGGAGCAGCGGACTGAAAGCGTTAAGCAGGCAAGTAGGCTCCGACGGAAACCTCGACCGTAAAAAAGAGAAGGATATCGGCTTTATCAAAAATGATAGAGCCCGTATCCGATCGAGTGAGATTCCATTAATGGTTTGGATTAAGCTACCAGCCTGGGTGGGGTCTGAAACCGGGTGGCACCACGGAAATTACCTTTCGTCCCAGAGGATGAAAGGTTTTTTATTTTTATTACCGGTTTAAATTCAGGCCGACTTGAGAAGTGAGTAGCTTTAAAATACCTTTACTGGAACTCTTAACTAAGGTGGCACCGCGGTGGTAAACCTCTCGCCCTTATAGCAGGCAGGAGGTTTTATTTTATTTAGAGAGGAGAAATGAAAAATGTCTAAAGTAAGAACTTGCTATCCTACCAGGGAAGAATTTGTAGAGCTTGCACGTGATAGCAATGTAATCCCGGTTTACGGGGAGATCGTTGCCGACCTGGAAACACCGGTTTCTGTTTATACCAAGGTTTACCAGGATGGTTGCTCCTGTTTGCTTGAAAGTGTCGAAGGGAGCACCAAGCTTTCACGCTATTCATTTATTGCCGGGGACCCTTTTTTGCAGTTGAAAGCTTACGGTGAAAAAGTGGTGGTATCAGGTGAAAATCAAAGCGAGGAAAGAAAGGGGGAAGTTTTAGATGTTTTGCGGGAGCTTTTAGCGGGATACCATGTAGCGGAAATTCCCGGCCTGCCACGTTTCTTTGGCGGTGCTGTGGGGTATATCGGTTATGACAGTCTAAGACCCGCTGAAACTTTTG
>PUKR01000022.1 GCA_003552365.1 Syntrophomonadaceae bacterium | reverse complement strand
TTTATATAAAAGGTAGGCAGGCGCCCGTGGTGAAAGGGATATCACGCAGGCCTCCGGAGCCTGAAGTCGGGGTTCGAATCCCTGCGGGCGCACCATATAATCAGGAGCAACCTGCTTGAGGTTGCTCCTGCCTGTTATCTTCGAAATATTCATTCAAACAATAACAAGGGAGTGGTAGCAGTCATGCCCATAATTACATTTACCCCACAAAACAAGGAAATTGAAGTTGAAAACGGAACAAACCTGCTAAAGGCGGCAGACCAGGCCGGGCTTTACATCGAAGGAGACTGTGCCGGAAAAGGAACCTGCGGTAAATGCAGGGTCAGGATCACCGAAGGTGAAGCCGGCGATCCGACCAAAGCAGAAAAAAAACACCTCTCAGATAAAGAATTAGATGAAGGATGGGTACTTTCCTGTCAAAAACGGATTAAACAGGACCTGACAGTTGAGGTGCCGGCACAAAAAGAAGCTCATTTGCGAAAAACCACTCTGGCCGGGGGAGTTGAAGAACTTAAAGCGGATCCGGCTATCGAAAAAGCCTCAGTTAAGCTAAGCAGACCCAGTGTTGAAGACCAAACAGCAGACTTAGAACGCCTGCTCAACCATTTAGAGCGCCCGGACCTTTCGGTTGAGCTGCGCGAGTTAACAAACTTTCCCAGGATGATCCGGGACAACGGCTATAAAGTGACAGCGACCATATCCGGTAATAGAATTATTTCTCTGGAGCCTGGAGATACCAGCGAACAGCTTTACGGAATCGCTTTTGACATAGGAACCACCACGATCATGGGTTCCTTGATAAATCTTGCAGAAGCGGAGGTAATCGCGGTAGGAGCAACAACCAACCCGCAAAACATATATGGAGCCGATGTGATATCCCGCATTAACTATGCTTCTGAAGGGAAAACAGAATTAAAACAACTACAGGACAAAGTTATTGAAGCAGCCAACCAGATTATCAGGGATCTACTTAAACAAACAAGGGTAGCCCGGGACCGGGTATATGAAATTACGGCGGTGGGAAATACTACTATGAGCCACCTGTTTATGGGTATAAATCCTACTTATCTGGCCCCTGCCCCCTTTATTCCGGCTTACAGCAGGGCTTTGGAAGTAGAGGCCTCAGCCCTGGGCCTGGAAATTAATCCTGGTGGAAGAGTCACTTTTTTGCCCAATATTGCCGGCTACGTGGGCTCAGATACCCTGGGGGTAGTTTTGGCAACTGAAATGGACCAGCGAAAAGACAACTGTGCCGCTATCGATATCGGAACTAACGGTGAACTTGTCCTTGTGGCCAACGGTAAATTAATGGCCTGTTCTACCGCAGCCGGCCCGGCTTTTGAAGGCGCCCAGATTAAACAGGGTATGCGCGCTGCCGGCGGCGCAGTAGAAGCGGTAAGCTATGAAAATAACCGGATCAGCGTCAGCACGATTGATGATGCCCCGGCCCGTGGAATCTGCGGTTCGGGTTTGATTGACGCCGCTGCGGCATTAATTGATGCCGGCCTTATCGAAGCAAGCGGCCGATTTATCAATCCGGAAGAAAACCCTGAAGCTGTTCCCGAACATTTCAAAAACAGGCTTAAAAAAGGTCAGGGCGGTTGGGAATTTGTGCTCGTCCCGGCAGAAGATGCAGAGACGGGAGAAGATATAGTTCTCAACCAGGGAGATCTGCGTGAACTGCAATTAGCTAAAGGTGCTATTTATGCCGGGTTAATGATTTTACTAAAGGAAGCAGACATCAGCGAAAAAGATCTTGATGAAGTGCTTTTAGCCGGCGCATTCGGTAATTATGTCCGCAAAGAAAGCTCCTTAACTATCGGGCTGCTACCGCAGTTACCCCCGGAAAAAATCACCGCTGTCGGAAACGCTGCCGGCGACGGCTCAAGAATGGCCCTGGCATCAAAGGCCATGCGGGAGAGAGCTTTCTCTCTTCCGGAAAAAATCAATCACCTGGAGCTATCCACCCGTCCGGATTTTCAGGATATATTCGTTGATGCTTTGAAGTTTCAATAGTTTTAGCCTGCAAGAGCTGGTAGAGGCGGGTTTTTAATTTAGCATTTGCAGGAAACCCGGCCAGGCTAGAGAATCAATTAGATAATAAAGCTTTGCACAGCATTAAAACCGAGCCGTAAGCAAATATTTTCACCTCGAGTTCTGATAAAAATTTTTATTTTGGAGGAATCGGTATGGATAAAGCAAAAGATATTATGAGTTCCCCCGCGGTAAGTGTAAAAGAAGATCAAACCCTTAAAGAAACTATAAAACTGCTGGCGGAACACAGGATTAGCGGCCTGCCGGTTGTGGACGATGCTGGAAAAGTTGCCGGGATCATTTCCGATACCGACATAATCAGTTACTCGCAAAAAATAAATGTAGTTCCTACAACAAATCTTTCTGGATGGATTTCTCCTTATACTGATGTTTCCGAACTGGCAACTATGCGCTCCGGAATGGAAACTCTCCACGAAACCACAGTCGGGGAAGTAATGACTAAAAAAGTTTATACAATTTCGGAAGACGCAGATGCCGGCGAAGTAGCCCGCTTAATGAGCAGGCGCAAAATTAACCGGGTTCCGGTAGTAAACAATAAAGGCGAGCTTGTCGGAATTGTAACCAGGGCCGACATGGTACAATGTATGGCTAACTTGTAAGAAGCGAGATGTGAAAAGGTGGAAGAGAGAGAAAAGCCGGGGGCAAATAAAAGAAACAACGGTTTGAGCAATTACCTGTTTAACCCAAGATTGCTTGTCGCTATCTGGAGCGGCAAAATAATTATGAAGCTGACCAGGATTTTAGGCCGGGGGGGAACTACTTTACCGGGCAGAATCGCCCTGTTTTTTGCACCGCAAATATCAGCCGGGCTCGCCTCCCAGCTCAGGAAGGGCAGCCTGATTATTACCGGCACTAACGGAAAAACTACCACCACAGCGTTAATTAACAATATTTTGAAAGAAACCGGTTACAAATGCATTCACAATCAATCCGGTTCCAATCTCACCTGGGGCGTGGCTTCTACTTTAATTGAATCTGCAAGCTGGCTCGGAAAGCTACACGAAGATTGGGCTGTAATCGAAGTCGACGAAGGTTCTTTCCCGGAAGTTACTAAATCAGTTAACCCCCACGGCATCGCAGTTACAAACATTTTTCGCGATCAGCTGGATCGTTTTGGCGAAATTGATCATATTCAAAACTCCATAAAAAAAGGTATGGAGCTTTTACCTGAAAGTAGCTTTAAGGCCATCAATGCCGATGACCCTTCCCTTGCCGGGATTCAACCACAAGAGCAAAAAAACATTATTTATTACGGTCTTGAGCTGGACTCGCCTTCTTACCCCTTTCAAAATACGGGGCGGGATATAAAGACATGCCCGTTATGCTTAAAAGTGCTGGCATATAATAAACTATATTACGCCCACCTTGGCCATTATTACTGCCCATCATGCAGTTACCGGCGGCCCGAACCGGAGATAAAGTTAACCGGTTACCAGGTTACCAGCACTAACAGCTCTGAATTGAAACTAAACGTGGCCGGAAAGTCATTTAAAACCACTGTGCCCTTGCTTGGCACCTATAATCTATATAATATCCTCGCTGCCGTTGCCTGCGCACGGGGCCTTGAGATTCCTTTAAATATAATTGCAACAGCTTTGCAAAAGGCCGTCCCTTCTTTCGGCAGGATGGAACAATT
>PUKR01000176.1 GCA_003552365.1 Syntrophomonadaceae bacterium | reverse complement strand
GCTTGTGAAACAAACACATAAGTTCTTCGGTTCCCAAAAGCAGTACGCTGCCACCCGGGGTATTGATATACCACAATATCTACTTGAGGAAATAGAGTGCCAGGGAGTTGAGATTCTACTTAACGCAAATGTGTTGGGCTATTACACCGAGGATGGTGTTCTCGGATATGAAAAAGATAAAAAATTCCACGTCTTAAAGCCAGAAAGGATTATAGTAGGCACGGGAGCAACGGAAAATGTTTTACCTTTTGCCAACAATGATCTTCCCGGTATTTACGGGGCCGGTGCTGTGCAAACACTAATGAACGAGTATGGGATTGTGCCCGGCAACAAAGCATTAATGGTTGGGGCAGGAAATATAGGTTTAATTATCAGTTACCAGTTGATGCAGGCAGGGGTGGAAGTCAAGGAAATTGTTGTGAGGGGTCCGATTATAAGGGGATACGGTGTCCATGCTTCTAAGGTAAGGCGTATGGGTGTCCCCATTAATACTTGCTGCACGGTAAAATCAGCTCATGGCAATACTTGCCTGGAAAAAGTAACAACAATTAATTTGACCGAGAACCGTGAACCTATTCCTGGTACAGAGAGGGAAGTAGATGTTGATCTACTGTGTATTTCCACAGGGCTTTCGCCGTTAACAGAATTGTTGTGGCAGGCTGGCTGCCAAATGGAATACGTTGCGGAACTTGGCGGTCATGTGCCGTTACGCGACAAAAATATGCGAACATCCCAAAAATCTATCTTTGTTGCCGGAGATGCTTCCGGAATAGAGGAAGCAAGTATGGCAATGGTGGAAGGAATGCTGGCCGGACTTTGTGCAGCGAGGGATTTGGGCTATGATGACGGCATGTTCAATGAATTGCACTATGACGCTATTACGCAGCTTAATGAACTCCGCAGCGGTGCGGATAGTGAAAAGATCAGGAAAGGCTTGAAAGAATGTTTAGTTAAGGAGGTCATAAGGTGACACTTATCAAATCGGGTGTGCCAAGTCGTGATGAACTATCGACCGTTATACCGCCACGACAAAAATTGGAAAAGGGCCCGGTAGTCGTGGTTGAATGCTTCCAGGAGATACCCTGCAATCCCTGTGAAACTGCATGTAAACAAGAGGCAATAAGGGTGCCCAACATCAATGACCTCCCCATTGTGGACCATGAGCTGTGCAACGGCTGCTCCTTATGTATTAGTAAATGTCCCGGTCTTGCTATTTTTGTCATTGATGAAACTTATTCGCCCAATGAAGCTCTCGTTAAAATACCTTATGAATTTTTACCTCTACCTGAAGAGGGTGATATTGTGACAGCTCTTGACCGCGAAGGGAAAGTACTGGGAGATGCCCGGGTTTTGAAAGTGCAGGATGGCAAATACCAGGACCGCACAGCAGTAATATCAATTACGGTTGCTAAGGACTTTTCTATGGAAGTGAGAAATATTAAGGTAAGGGGTTAAAAAATGCACAATAAAAATGATCTCGATAAGGTTATCGTCTGTCGTTGCGAGGACATCACCCTTGGAGAAATCAGAGAGTTAATCAACAAGGGTTACACCACAATTGATGAAATAAAAAGAGTGAGCAGGTGTGGGTTCGGCCCGTGCCAGGGGAAAACCTGTATGCAGTTACTTTTAACCGAATTGACTCAACAAAAAGGTAAAGATATTAAAGAAATAAAGATGCCAACTCACCGCCCGCCAACACGGAATATTGAGCTAGGGGTTCTGGCAAGGGGTGAAGAAGATGAAAAATAGTGCTGAAATTGTAATTATCGGTGGGGGTATTTCCGGTTGTGCCACTGCTTATTATTTGGCAAAAATGGGATGTACGGGTGTGGTTGTTCTTGAAAAAGAATATATTGCCAGCGGAGCTACCGGAAGATGTGGTGCTGGAGTAAGATCGCAATGGGGCCTTGAATTGAATTGTAAGTTGACAAAAATGTCCATTGACATGTTTGAAGAATTGGATGAGGAAACAGATTATGATGGCGATACGGAGTTTAAACAGAGCGGGTATCTTATGCTGGCCTCCACGGAAAAAGAAGTAGAGCAGTTTAAAAAGAATGTAGAGTTACAGAACAGGCTGGGCATTAAATCAGAGCTTTTAACTCCTGCTGAAGCATTGAAAATCGTGCCGTTTTTAAACACCGATTTTGTTATGGCAGCTTCCTTTCATCAAAAAGATGGTCATTTAAATCCATTTTACGTTACTGATGCATATATGAAGGCGGCCAGGAGATTGGGTGTCGAGTTTTACACATACACTACTGTAAAGGATATCAAGGTTGAGAAGGGAAAAGTTGTCGGCGTTGTTACAGATAAGGGTGAAATTGCTACAAATAAGGTACTGAATGCTGCAGGAGGATGGGCAAAAGAGATAGGTGCAATGGCAGGGGTTGAGCTGCCATTGACTCCGGAGCGTCGGGAAATTCTGGTGACCGAACCTTTAGAGGCCTTGCTTGATCCAATGGTTATTTCCACTTCTTTGAATTTTTACTGCCAGCAGGTGCCCCACGGCAGCTTTATTATGGGTCGCGGCAACCCCCACGAAAAAGAAGGCCTGAACCAGGCATCCAGCTGGGATTTTCTTGTGAATATGTCGCAGACAATAACTAAAGTTCTTCCTATTTTGTCGCAAGTTAGAGTGGTGAAGCAATTTGCCGGCCTGTATATGATGAGTCCCGATGCCGCTCCTATTTACGGGAGCGTACCAGCAGTGGATGGCCTGTACCTGGCCGTGGGTTTTAGCGGACATGGCTTCATGGTGGGGCCGATGACGGGGCTTTTAATGGCTCAGCATATTTTAGGCAAAGATAATGAAATGGTGTTTTCTCTTGACAAACTCGATCTCGGACGCTTTGAAAGGGGCGAATTAATCTGTGAGCCGTCGGTAGTTTAACTACTTTCAAGACATAGTGAAACTAGTTATGTTGCTGGACGGATTATTCATACTAAAGTCATTTCTATTTCCATTTCTGCTATACCTGGGGTTTTTTTCGGCCTCTATTTTGCGAGTCTCCACGTTTTGTAAAATGGAAGGGTGTCTATGGAGCAGCAACTCTGGCCAAAGCAATAATTTTTATTGTGTCCCGAAATTTTTCTGGGTATTATTTGCCACAGTATTGCAGCTCACGATTACATTGTTGAACCGGTAGCACAGTCCGGTGTGATGTTGCGAAACGTATCCTATCATTCTTGATGATTAGCGGATCTCGGGGAGGTAAAGCCATTGGTTTAGCAGCATCACCGGTTGGGCCTGGATCAGAAAGACTTGGCTGCTCTTCAGGGTTAAGGTTGTTGCTTTCCTTTGAAGTGCTTTCGCTTGTGTTATCAACTATTACGGAGGCGCTACTACTAACACTTTCAGCTGTCTCTTTCGAAGAGTTTTTCTGGGAAGAACCTGCGGGGCTTTTACCGGAATCCCCGGTAGAATTTGTTGAAGCACTTACTTCGCCACTTTTGGAGGAACCGCTTTGATCTTGCGAGGAAATCGATCCACCTGAGACGGTGGAGTCCGAGGAGTTCTGATTACTGCTTCTGTTATTTGAAGCAGCCTGGTTGCTACTACTGTCAGCAGTAGATGAGGATCTGTTTGAATCGGTGGAAACGCTGTTGGAACTTGAAGCGCTACTGCTTTTGGCGCTACCGGAACTGGATTCTGATGAGGTCTCCGAAGCAGATTCGCTTTCTGCATAAGCCGTAG
>PUKR01000013.1 GCA_003552365.1 Syntrophomonadaceae bacterium | reverse complement strand
GGAGGCAGCGACGCCGCGATGATCGGACTGGTGAACGACGTCCGGTCGACGAAATCCGGGCATTGGCTCATCGAGTTGGAGGACACCACGGGGACGTTCCCCGCGCTCGTGATGAAGGACAAGGGGCTCGCCGACCTCGTGGATGAGATCCTCATGGACGAGTGCATCGCGGTCGAAGGGACGCTCGCGGACGACTCGGGCATCCTCTTCGTCGATTCGCTCCACTTCCCGGACGTTCCACACAACCGTCGCCCGAACCTCGCGGATCGCCACGTACAGGCGGCACTCATCTCGGACGTCCACGTCGGCAGCGACGAGTTCATGCTCGACGCGTGGAACCGATTCACCGACTGGTTACACACGCCCGAGGCCGCGCCGGTCGAATACCTGCTCATCGCCGGCGACATGGTCGAGGGCGTCGGGGTCTATCCCAACCAGGACGAGGAGCTCGAGATCGTCGACATCTACGACCAGTATGAGGCGTTCTCCGAGCACCTGAAGGACGTCCCCGGTGACACCGAGATCGTTATGATCCCGGGCAACCACGACGCCGTCAGGCTCGCGGAACCACAGCCCGGATTCAACGACGAACTCCGCTCGATCATGGACGTCCACGACGCACGGATCGTCTCGAACCCGGCCACGGTCAGCCTCGAAGGCGTGAAGGTGTTGATGTATCACGGCGTCTCGCTCGATGAGGTGATCGCCGAACTTCCCGCCGAGAAGGCGAGCTACGACGAGCCCGAGAAGGCGATGTGTCACCTGCTGAAAAAACGCCACGTCGCCCCGCAGTTCGGCGGCCGCACCCGCGTCGCACCCGAGGAGCGTGACTACCTCGTCATCGACGACGTCCCCGACGTCTTCCATACGGGCCACGTCCACAAACTCGGCTGGCGAAAGTACCACAACGTTCTCGCGGTGAACTCCGGTTGCTGGCAGGCGCAGACCGACTTCCAGAAGTCGGTGAACATCGACCCGGATTCCGGGTTCGCGCCGATCCTCGACCTCGACACGATCGATATGACCGTCCGGCGGTTCTCCCGAGGGTGAGGGGCCTCGGACGGCTCCGCTGACCGATCTCCACCCGAAATGAACGGGTTACCCGTTTCGAAAGGTTGCATCTCAACGAGCCGTCCCCACACAACCGAGGCCGTTAAGGGGGAACCGCCGGAAGCGATATCCAATAATGCCCAGCGGAGAGTACGACCCCGACGCCGCAGAGCCGTACTGGCAGCGTCGCTGGGTCGATGAGGAAACCTACGCCTATCCCGACGAGCCGGTCGATCTGAACACCGCATTCGCCATCGACACCCCGCCGCCGACCGTCTCCGGCAGCCTCCACTGGGGACACGTATACGGGTCCATCCTGCAGGACGTCGTCGCCAGGTTCCACCGCATGCACGACGGAGAGGTGTTCTACCCGTTCGGCTACGACGACAACGGGATCGCCTCCGAGCGGCTCGCCGAGCGCGAACTCGACGTCCGACATCAGGACTTCGAGCGTCGGGAGTTCCAGCGGATGTGCCGGGAGGTGTGTGAGGAGTACGAGGCGGAGTTCACCGAGAAGATGCAGGGGGGCGGCCTCTCTATCGATTGGAACAACACCTACCGGACGATCTCCCCCGAGGTCCAGCGGATCTCACAGCTCTCGTTTATCGACCTCTACTAGCAGGGCCGGGAGTACCGTGAGGAGGCACCCGCGATCTGGTGTCCGGAGTGTGAGACCGCCATCTCGCAGGTCGAAACCGAGGACGACGAACAGGACTCACACTTCCACGACATCGAGTTCATGATCGCGGAGGACGGCGAGCCGTTCGTCATCTCGACGACCCGCCCCGAACTGCTGCCGGCGTGTGTCGCCGTCTTCGTCCACCCGGAGGACGACTCCAACGAGGACCTGGTCGGAAAACACGCGGAGATCCCGCTGTTCGGCCACGAGGTTCCCATCCTCGCCGACGAGCGGGTCGACATGGACACCGGCTCCGGCATCGTGATGTGTTGTACCTTCGGGGACCAGAACGACATCGAGTGGTACCAGATCCACGACCTCGATCTCCGGGTCGCGATCGACGAGTCCGCACACATGACCGCGGTCGCTGGCGAGTACGAGGGGCTGCACGCGAGCGAGGCACGCGAGAAAATCGTCGCCGATCTCGACGACGCGGGCGCGCTCTCGGACCGCTGGGAGATCTCCCACGCCGTCAACGTCCACGAGCGATGTGGGACGAGCGTCGAGTTCCTCGTCACCGAACAGTGGTACATCAAGGTGCTCGACAAGCGCGAGGAGTACCTGCAGGCGGGCCGGGAGATGGAGTGGTTCCCGGAGAAGATGTTCACACGATATAAACATTGGGTCGAGGGGCTCCAGTGGGATTGGCTCATCTCCCGACAGCGCTCCTCGGGGATCCCGTTCCCGGTGTGGTACTGTGGGGACTGCGATCGGGAAATACTCGCTGACAAGGAGTCACTCCCCGTCGACCCGCTCTCGGACGACCCGCCCGTCGAGGCCTGTCCGGACTGTGGCGGCGGCACGTTCGTCCCTGAGGACGACGTCCTCGACACGTGGGCGACCTCCTCGCTGACGCCGCTTATCAATGCCGGCTGGGACTGGGACGGAGACGCCGAGGCGTTCACCATGGAACGGCCGGAGATCTATCCGATGGACGTCCGGCCACAGGGCCACGACATCATCTCCTTCTGGCTGTTCCACACGGTGATCAAGTGTTATGAACACACCGGGGAGGTCCCGTTCGACTCGACGATGATCAACGGGATGGTGCTCGATGAGAACCGCGAGAAGATGTCGAAATCGAAGGGGAACGTCGTCGAACCCGACGCGGTGATGGAGAAGTACCCCGTCGACGCCGCCCGACACTGGGCTGCCGGCTCCGCCATCGGCGACGACCTCCCGTATCAGGAGAAGGGCCTTCGCGCGGGCGAGAAACTGATTCGAAAGCTCTGGAACGCCTCGAAGCTCGTCGAGTCGCTCGCGCCGGAGCCGTATCCGGAGACGCCCAACCCCGAGGAACTGCAGGCGATCGACCGCTGGCTCCTCGCGGAACTCGACCGGGAGATCGAACGGGCCACGGCCAAACTGGAGAACCGGGAGTTCTCGAAGGCCAGAGACGGGCTTCGATCCTTTTTCTGGGGGACGTTCTGTGACGACTCCCTCGAGATCGCCAAGGCCCGTGAGGACGCCTCCGCCGCCTACACCCTTCGAACCGCCCACCGTCGGTTCCTCAAGCTCTTCGCGCCGTTCCTCGCACACGTCACCGAGGAGCTCTGGCAGGACATGTACGCGGAGGGGGCAGACGGCGACGCGGGCGACTCGATCCACCTGTCGGACTGGCCGACCCCGCTTGGCTTCGAGGCGGACCGTGCCGGCGGGGCGGCGACCATCGCGGTCGTCGGTGCCCTGCGACGGTATAAAAGCGAACACCAGCTCCCGCTCAACGCCGACCTCGATGCAGTCGAGGTATACGCGGACGTGCGTGGGTTCGAAGCCGACATCACGGGCGTGATGCACGTCTCGGATCTGACGGTCCATCCCGACGCGGAGCCGCCCGTCGAGACCGTCGTTTCGGGGATCGATCTGGACTACGCGACCGTCGGCCCGAAGTACGGAAACGAGGTCGGCGCCATCGAGGCGGCGCTTGCGGGGGGCGACTACGAGATCGACGGCGACGAACTGCACGTCGCGGACGTAACGCTCAGCGGCGAGGAGTTCACCGTCGAAAAGGAGCG
>PUKR01000223.1 GCA_003552365.1 Syntrophomonadaceae bacterium | reverse complement strand
GCTAGGCATGATCCTAAACCAGGTTGCTCCGGGTGATTGTGAGCGAGAATCACTTGTATTCTCGGAACCTGTAAAGAAAAAACTCAATCCTGATGCCGGTCCTGCCTTTTGGGAACGGGTGAAAAATATTTTTTCTGAAGCAGGCCTGCTTGCAAATGGTAAAATTATAGCGGCAGAAAAAACAGCGGCAAATGAAGACTGGCCGGCCTGCCTTGAAGTTTCTCCAACTTACCGGGCTATCAGCGAAAAACGTAAAGAGTGTGAACAATTTCAAAAAACCCTTCTTGAAGCTGCACCCGACAAGCTTGCGGCTTTAATCTACGAACTGACCGGTGACCGGTAACCCCCCTGTAGAATTTATTGTTTTTTTCTTGTATGATAGAAAAAAGATTATTATACATGATGAGGAATAGTGATCATGGCTGTTAAAGATGAAAAAATGAGAGAGTTAAAAAATAGAATCCAGCGGTATTATCCCGATTCGGAGGATGTGGCCTTGCTGGACAGGGCTTATGAATTCTCCGTTCAGGCCCATTCCGGGCAAATGCGGGAATCCGGAGAGTCCTATATCACCCATCCCCTGGGAGTAGCCCTAATCCTGACCGAACTGGAACTGGACCTCGTCACGATTATCGCAGGGCTCCTGCATGATGTTGTTGAAGATACTCCGGTTACCCTGGAAGATATCCGCCATCAGTTTGGGGAAGAAATTTCCGGCCTGGTAGACGGGGTGACCAAGTTAAGCCGCCTTGATTTTACTTCCAAGGAAGAACAGCAGGCGGAAACCCTGCGCAAAATGTTTATTGCCATGGCCCAGGATATCCGGGTGGTGCTAATAAAACTGGCTGACCGGACCCATAATCTCAGGACTCTGCGCTATTTAAACACCCATAAACAAAAAGAAATTGCCCGGGAAACGATGGAAATATATGCCCCCCTGGCGCACCGCCTCGGCATCTACATGATTAAGTGGGAACTGGAAGACCTTGCATTTCGCTACATGCAGCCCGATGAGTATTTTCAGCTGGTGGAAAAACTGGCTAAAAAAAGGCGGGAACGGGAAAATTTTATTAACCGGATCATCTGGATTTTGCAGGATTACTTGAACGAAGCTTCGATTAATGCAGAAATACAAGGCCGACCCAAGCACCTTTACAGTATCTACAATAAAATGAAGGCACAGGATAAAGATTTAAGTGAAATTTATGACTTGACGGCCGTGCGGATAATTGTTGATTCGGTTAAAGACTGCTATCACACCCTGGGTATAGTGCATACCATTTGGAAGCCGATACCCGGAAGGTTTAAAGACTTTATTGCCATGCCCAAACCGAACATGTACCAATCCCTGCACACCACTGTTTTTGCCGCTGAAAATGAGCTGGCTGAAATTCAGATTAGAACCTGGGATATGCACCGTACCGCCGAGTACGGCATTGCCGCCCACTGGCGGTATAAAGAAAAACCCGGCAGCAAGGAAGCCCCGGATGAAAAATTAACCTGGCTGAGGCAGCTGCTGGAATGGCAGCATGATTACCGGGACGCCCGTGATTTTATTAAAGATTTGAAAGGTGATCTTTTCACCGACGAGGTGTTTGTTTTCACTCCGAAAGGCGATGTGATCGACTTGCCCGCCGGTTCGATACCCCTTGATTTTGCATATAAAATTCACACCGATGTTGGGAACCGCTGTACGGGAGCCAGGGTGAATGGCCGCCTGGTACCCCTTGATTACCAGTTGAAAACCGGTGACATGGTGGAAATTGTGACTTCCAAGCAGGGTTCGCCCAGCCGCGACTGGTTGAAGCTGGTTAAAACATCCCATGCGAAAAACAAGATCCGTAACTGGTTCAAAAAAGAGCGCCGCGAAGAAAATATTGAAAAAGGGCGGGAAATGCTGGAAAAAGAAATTAAGCGGATTAACGCCGAGCAGCGAATTGCCTTGAAGAACGATTTATTGGAAGAAGCTGCCCGTTCATTTAATATCCTTACCGTTGAAGATCTTTACAGTGCTGTCGGGTATGGAGGAATAACCGTTAACCAGGTAATCAGCCGCCTGCGCGAGGAATACAAGCGCAAATACGGGGAGGAAGAAAAAGAGAAGGAATTGCCTGAAGTCAAGCCGGTTAAACGTCCGGGGCGTTCCTCGCTCGGGGTCTCCATCGAAGGGATGGATAACCTGCTGGTTCGGGTTGCCCGCTGCTGTAACCCGGTACCCGGCGATGATATAGTCGGTTTTATTACCCGCGGACGGGGAGTGTCTGTGCACCGGCGTGATTGCCCTAATCTTGCCCAGCAGCAAATAGAACGCAGCCGCTTTCTAGAAGCCAAATGGGAAGAAGCGCTTGAGGCTTCTTACCCGGTAGATGTCGAAGTATACGCAGACGATCGTAAAAACCTTTTAGCTGATATTATGGCTACTGTTAATGAAAGCAAGGTAGATATTACCGCTGTAACAGCCAGGGCCGATAAGAATAACGTGGCTACTATTTATTTAACCATGGTTGTAAGAGATCAAAACCACCTGGACCAGGTTATGAGTAAAATTAAAAAGATGAAAGATGTATTTGAGGTGCGTCGTTATTTATGCGGTTCGGGAAACACCAGTACCGGCAAGAATAAAAAACAGGGGGGGTCCAGGTGAGAGCAGTAGTTCAGCGGGTTCATAACGCAGGAGTTGAGGTAAACGGTAAAACTGTCGGAGAGATCGGGCACGGTTTGGTTGTTTTTCTTGGAGTCGGCCGGGAAGACGAAACTGCCGACAGCGATTACCTGGCCGGGAAAATTTCCGGCCTGCGCATTTTTGAAGATGATCAGGGTTTGATGAACCTGTCGGTTCGGGATATTGGCGGGCAGGTGCTCTCTATTTCCCAGTTTACCCTTTACGGAGACTGCCGTAAGGGAAAACGGCCTGGTTTTTCCGCAGCAGCCCGTCCCGAACAGGCTGAAAAATTGTATGAAGATTTTTGTGAAAAGTTGAGAGAAGCCGGGTTGACTGTAGTCACGGGCCGGTTCCAGGAAACGATGCGCATCTTCGTGGATAATGACGGCCCTGTAACCCTGCTGCTTGACAGCAAGAAACAATTTTAAATTGGTTCTACCAACTGCACAGCCGCTACCGGGTTGTTGACTAATTATCCCTTGTTTTAAGCCTGATCGGTTTAGTGTAAAAAGGCTGGACAGGCTCAAGCTGATTAAGAATTGCTGAAGCCCCTGCGATGCTTATTCGCGGCGGCTTTTTATTGTAAGTTTATCCGGCAACATTGACACTACAGCATATATTGGATAGAATGATGTTGTTTTTTAAGAAAGGAGAATTTAAATGGACTACAAGGCGCCGCGCGGTACCCGCGATATTTTACCCGACGAAGCAAAAAAATGGCATTACCTGGAAGACAGTTTTAAAAGGTTTTGTGATCTTTACGGTTTTGGAGAAATTCGCACCCCCATATTTGAACAAACCGAACTGTTTGCCCGCAGTGTAGGTGAAGACAGCGATATCGTTTCGAAGGAAATGTATACATTCAAGGATCGGAGCGGACGTGATCTGACCCTGCGACCTGAACTTACAGCAGCCGTGGCCAGAGCTTACCTCGAACATAATCTTGGCGAGAAGCCTCAGCCGATTAAGCTTTACTACAGCGGGCCGATGTTTCGGTATGACCGGCCCCAGGCCGGCCGCTACCGGCAGTTCAACCAGTTTGGCCTGGAAATATTTGGTTCAGAACACGCGGCTGCCGATGTGGAAATCATTGCTTTTTGTTATAATTTTTTCAGATCCCTACAGATTGAAAACCTTTCAATAGAATTGAACAGCGTCGGCTGCCCTGTTTGTCGGCCCCGCTACCGGGATACCCTGGTCCCCTTCCTTGAAAGGTTGGAAGATAGCTTGTGCAAAGACTGCGGCAATCGTTATAAAAAAAATCCGATGCGGGTCCTTGATTGTAAAGAGGAAAGCTGTCGCAACCTGGTAGCCGAAGCCCCGCAGATGATTGACCATCTTTGTGAAGGCTGCGAAACAAGCTTTAATAATGTTAAAGCCTTGCTGGAAAAACTGCGGATTCCCTATAACCTGAATACGAAACTGGTTCGCGGACTTGACTATTATACCCGCACAGCATTTGAAATAACCGCCGGCGGCGCCGGGGCCCAGGCTTCGCTTTGCGGTGGAGGCCGCTACGATCACCTGGTTGAACATATTGGCGGTCCTTATGTTCCAGGCGTAGGGGTTGCTTTTGGTGTGGAAAGAATTCTTTTAACCATGGATTGGGACAAAATATTACCCCGGGTTGAGACCTCGGTTTTTATTGCCGCTGCAGGAAAAGGCCTGGAAGGAGAAGCCCTTTCCCTGGCCCATGATTTAAGAAAAAACGGAGTGGCGGCAGAGACAGACCTGCTTCAAAGAAGCCTCAAGGCCCAGATGAAATATTCAGGGCGGCAGGGTTTTAACCGGGTAGTTATAATCGGCGAAGATGAGCTAAAAGAAGGTAGATTTACCCTTCGCAATATGGAAACCGGTGAACAGGCAGATCTGTCCCGCGAAGAGCTGTTTGCTCACTTGACTGAGGAATACAGAGAAGATACCGGGGGTAACGGGAAAGAATCTGTCAGTCCGGCAGGAAAAGAAAGCAACGTTACAGGAGGGCAGGCTGAGGTGGTCCTGCCTGAACAGGCCGGGCCGGCGGTCAAAACTCACTATTGTGGGGTCCTTGATCAAAATTTTGTTGGCCGGAAAGTTAAATTGAGCGGATGGGTCGGCAAGCGCCGCGATCACGGGGGCCTGATTTTTATTGACCTGCGCGATCGCAGCGGTTTAATGCAGCTGGTTTTCGACCAGAGAATGGGATCAGAAATGTTCAGGCAGGCTGAAAGCTTGCGGAGCGAGTTTGTAATATCGGTCGAAGGAGAAGTAGTCCGCCGTTCGGAAGAAACCATTAATCCTTCCCTTACCACCGGTGAAATTGAACTTAAAGTTGAAAACATGGAAATATTGAACCCTTCGAAAACCCCGCCTTTCTATATTGAAGACGGGGTCAATGTAGATGACAACCTGCGCCTTCGCTACCGCTACCTTGATCTGCGCCGCCCGGAGATGTTGAAAAGAATGCAGCTGCGTCACCGGGCAGTTAAGCTGATCCGTGATTTTCTCGATCACTACGAATTTTTGGAGATAGAAACCCCCATGCTAACCCGCAGCACCCCGGAAGGGGCCAGGGACTTCCTGGTGCCCAGCCGCCAACACAGCGGTTCTTTCTATGCCCTGCCCCAATCGCCGCAGTTATTCAAGCAGCTGCTTATGGTTAGCGGTATTGAGCGTTACTTTCAAGTAGTGCGCTGTTTCCGGGATGAAGATTTAAGAGCGGACAGGCAGCCGGAATTTACCCAGGTTGACATTGAAACTTCGTTTATCAGCACTGAACAACTTTTTGCTATTACTGAAGGACTGATGGCCGCATTGTGGCGGGAATTTCATGGTATTGAACTAAAAAGGCCCTTCCTGAGAATGCCCTACTACCAGGCGATGGACCGCTTCGGTTCGGATAAACCCGATCTGCGCTACGGGATGGAACTGGTAGAGCTTAATGATTTGGCCCGGAAAAGTGAGTTTAAAGTTTTCCTTTCGACACTTGAATCCGGCGGTTCGGTTAAAGGTTTGCGTGTGTCCGGGGGGGTTGATCATTTAAGCCGCAAGGATCTGGACGACCTCACGCTGCTTGCCCGCCAGCTCGGGGCCGGAGGACTGGCCTGGGCTTACGTGGAAGAAGAGGGTTGGCGTTCGCCGATCAGTAAATTTTTTACATCATCCCTGGTTGAAGAAATCAACCTCAAGATGGAAGCTTCTGCAGGTGATGTCTTGCTATTTATGGCCGATAAGTGGGAAACCGCCTGTGAAGTGCTCGGCCACCTGCGTACCAGGCTGGCACCGGAAAAGGTGAGCGAAGAACCGCACTTTATGTGGGTGATTGATTTTCCACTTTTTCACTACAATGAAGAAGAACAAAGGTACGACTCAGATCACCATCCCTTTACCGCTCCAAAGGATGAAGATGCCCATCTGCTGGACAGCGATCCCCTTTCTGTGCGGGCCCAGGCTTATGACCTGGTGCTTAACGGGGTCGAAATTGGCGGAGGCAGCACCCGCATCCATAACCGCGAAGAGCAGAGCAGAATATTTAGCCTGCTTGGATTGTCCGAAGAAGAAAGTAAGGAAAAGTTTGGGTTTTTACTGGATGCCCTGACTTATGGGGCCCCGCCGCACGGCGGGATAGCCCTCGGACTCGACCGGTTGGTAGCCCTTCTAAGCGGCGATGATTCTATCCGGGAAGTAATTCCTTTCCCCAAAACTGCTGCGGCCAGCTGTCTAATGACCGGGGCCCCTGCAGGGGTATCGGAAGAGCAGCTAGAAGAACTGGGGATTGAAATAAAAAAAAGCAGTGAAAAAGAGTAGCCAACCAGTTAAAAAAATTTAATGATTTTTCGGTAGGCTATAAGATACAGCTGGCTTGCAACAAAGCAGTATTTGTGCTATGCTTTTTATGCATAAAGTAAGGCAATTACGAATAAAGCCCTGCTGTGTTCGTGTAAACCGATTAAGTTTTGAGCCAACATTGAACGAAAGGGAGCCCGGCCTTCAGCTGCGGCGCAGATGCCTCTAAAGAGGGGACCTGCAAAACAGCTGAGAGGGCACCCACCTGTAGGGGGAATTGTTCAAAACCAACGGTCCACGGCACGGCGGGGTTTTTTTATGTTTTTTAGCATGCTATAATAAGGTTTGTTTAATATTTACAAAATTTCTGCCCACTAATTACAGGGCTGTGGATTAAACCGGCTGAAATGAATTTGCTTCTCGCCCGGGCTTTCATTTCAGACCTGCAGCGATTAATTTGAAACAGGCTGTACGTTCACTTTATGGGAACAAAATATCGTAAAAGGGGGTGAGAGGATTGTCGGTTGAAACTTACTTTGACTCTATAAGCCGTGATTTGAAGGCGGGAGTTCATCCCGGGGATATTCTTGAACAAATAGAAGACCTGGAACCGGTTCAAAAAGTCGAGCTGTTACAGCGCCTGCCCGATGAGGATGCGACCCTTTTACTCCAGGAAATGGAAGATTTTGAACAGGCTGAAATAGTCAGGCAGCTGGATAAAGATAAAGTCAAAGTTATACTGACCGACATGGCTTCAGACGATGTAGCCGACCTGATCGGCAAACTCTCACCCGAGGAAGCCCAGGAAATACTTTACCTGATCGGCGAAGAAGAGCTTGCTGATTTTGGCAGCCTCTTGAAGTACCCGGAAGAAAGTGCCGGGGGGATCATGACTACGGAGTTTATCTCCCTCCCCGCCGATATCCCGGTTGAAGAAGCGATTTCTCGACTCCGGGAAATTGCTCCCGATGCGGAAACAATTTACTATGTTTATGTCGTTGATCACGAAGGGCAGTTGATCGGGGTTATTTCTCTGCGTGATTTGATTGCTTCTTCCGATGGTACGATATTAAAAGAAGTTATGAAGCAGAACGTGATCAGCGTTAATGCTTTAACCGACCAGGAAGAAGTGGCCCGGGTGGTTTCAAAGTACGATCTTCTGGCAATACCTGTGGTCGACGATCAAAACAAATTGCTCGGAATTATTACCGTTGACGATGTTATTGATGTTATGGAGCAGGAGGCTACCGAGGATATTTACCGCCTTGCCGGGGCCTCTGAAGTAGTTGGTATGGAGCTGACTAAAGCCCCTGTCAGTAGAATTGTGCGTTTACGCTTGCCCTGGCTGCTGATTAGCATGGTTGGCGGTTTTATTTCGGGCAGTGTAATCGGGGGGTATGAAAGTACCCTGGAGGCAATTGTGGTCCTGGCAGTTTTTATCCCGGTGATTATGGACATGGGGGGCAATGTGGGGACCCAGTCTTCCACTATTTTTGTGCGCGGCCTGGCAACCGGGGAAATCGACCTGCTTGAAGCCTGGCCTTATTTTTTCAAGGAAATCCGGATCGGGGCCTCCCTTGGTTTGATCAGCGGAGTGCTGATTTCCATTGCTGCTTACTTATGGCAGGGCAACCCTTACCTGGGGGCGGTAGTCGGGGTATCAATTCTGGCCACAATTACCGTTGCCGCCCTGATCGGCACCCTGGTCCCACTGGTATGTGGTAAACTTAACATTGACCCGGCGATAACTGCCGGGCCTTTTGTGACTACGATTAAAGATGTTACCGGGTTAATGATTTATTTTTTCATTGCCACCACATTTATCGAATACTTACGCTAAATGATCATTTTCCACCGGAATCGCTTCCTGCCTCCCTCGACTGTGATCTCTTAAATTTTATTTCAGGTGAAATTCAATCCATTTAGTTGCTGTTCGGCAGTGCTGCACCTGGGATTTGTGCCGGCTTATCACGGGCATCCTGTTTATATGCAGTTCTTTTCTTAACCGGTTTTCTAGTTTTCGCTGGACAGGTTTATGGCTAACAATAAAATGTAAATATTATACTGATACTGCATAAATATGTAATTTAAGTGGGGGAATAAATCAAATTTCCTCACTTTTTTAATATTTTTTTTAAAAACAGGCAGGAAAAAATGAAAAGGGGTTGAAATATAGAGAAAAGTGGTGTAAAGTGGTGAAAAGTGGTTGTAAGTGTCCCAGATGGAGGCGAACAGATGTTTACCGGGGAGTACCAACATACGCTCGACGGAAAAGGCAGGGTGATCATACCCTCCCGGTTGCGGGAAGGGCTCGGAGACCGTTTTGTAATTACCCGGGGGCTCGACCACTGCCTCTTTGTATATCCTCCCTCCGAGTGGGCCAGGCTGGAACAAAAATTGAAGGAGCTTCCTTTTACCAAGCGGGATTCCCGGGCTTTTATGCGCCTGTTCTTTTCCGGGGCCATGGAAGTGGAGGCTGACAAGCAGGGAAGGGTCCTTATTCCCCAAAATTTAAGGGAGTATGCCGGTATAGAAAAAGATGTAATGTTTATTGGTGTTTCCAACCGGGTTGAGGTTTGGAGTGAAACAGCCTGGAAGGAATACTTCGGCCAGGCTGATGAAAATTACGAGGAGCTGGCGGAAAAACTGGAAGATATTGATCTATAAAGTGGTGTCTTTAAATGGTGGAAATGCACCGCCCGGTTATGAAAAATGAAGTTATAAAATATCTAAACTGCCGGGATGGCGGGATTTACCTTGACGCTACTGTCGGTGACGGCGGACATGCGGAAGAAATTTGCCGCTGTTTACCCCCTGAAGGGAGGTTGATTGGTTTGGACTGGGATGTTGCGGCGCTTAAAAGAGCTGAAAAAAGACTGGCCCCTTATTCAGGCCGGGTGGCCCTGGTCCACTCTAACTATACCTGCCTGACAGAAGTTTTGAAAGAAAAAGGCTATAGTGGTGTAAATGGAATTTTGATCGACCTGGGTGCGTCAACCCTCCAGCTGATGGAAGAAGAAAGAGGATTCTCCCTTCATACAGGCGGCAGCCTGGATATGAGAATGGATCAGCGCCAGGGTCTTACGGCAAAAGATATTATCAATCAATACCCCGTGCAGGAGTTAACCAGGCTCTTTTTCCGCTACGGAGAAGAACGCTTCTCTAAAAGAATTGCGGAACGGATTGTCAGGGAACGCGAACAGAAAGGGCCGATCACTGATAGCGGCCGGCTGGCTGAAATAGTAAAAGAAGCAATCCCTGCCCGTTACCGCAGGCATGGAGGGCACCCGGCCAGGAGGGTATTTCAGGCCCTGCGCCTGGCAGTTAACCGGGAACTGGAGAATATTGAAGCAGTGCTTCCCAGGGCGGTTGAATGCCTGGTTCCCGGGGGGAGGATTTGCGTTATTGCTTACCATTCGCTGGAGGATCGCCTGGTAAAGAATTTTTTCCGTGAGCAGGCGAGAAGGTGCAGCTGTCCCCCGGACAGGCCCTGTATTTGCGACGGTCAGGCGGTTCTTAAGGTTTTAACCGGCAAGGCAGTTAAGCCTTCCGAGGAGGAAATAGAAGAGAATCCCCGCTCACGCAGTGCCCGTTTAAGAGCGGCGGAGCGTTTAAAAACTGCTTAAGCAGGAAGTAGGTGAGTTAAGATGCAGCAGGCAAGAAAAATTTCTTCCATTAACCGGGTTCCTTCACCGGCGCCGCCGGGTGGAGATCCCAGGGTTTCGAGCCGGCCTGAGAGGCGGCTGAAAAAGGTAAAGCTGCTTTCGATCATGGCCGCCTGTTTTATTCTCAGCCTGGTAGTGGTAGCCCAGTACTCATCGCTGGTAGTGCTCAATTACCAGCTAAGCGGTGCCCGTTCCGAGCTTTCGACAGTGCGGGAATCATCGAGGATCATGGAAATAGAAGTGGCCAGGCTCAGTTCTGTGAGCAGAATAGAAAACATTGCCAGGGAGGAACTGGGTATGGTTGAACCCTCGAGGGAACAGCTAAATATCATTTCCGCACAGCATGGCGTGGGAAGAGTAAGTTATCAACCGGGAGAGTGAGCTATAAGTGGCTGATTTTACCGTTAGCCGGACAACTGTTAGAAAAAGGTTAATAGTGATATTTATATTAACCGTATTGGCCGTCTTACTGCTTATCAGCCGCCTGGCCTGGATCCAGATTGTCAGGGCCGAAGAATTATACGAGCAGGCCTGGGATCAGTGGAATCATAATGTATTGGTACAAACCGCCCGTGGCAATATTTACGACCGCGGGGGGCGTTTACTGGCAGGCAGCGTTTCTGTGGAAACGGTAGCCGCTATTCCCCGGCAAGTAGAAGATCATGAAGAAGCGGCAACAGCCCTGGCCCCGGTTTTAGACATGGAAGCCCGGCGAATTAAGGAGCTAATGAGTATGGATCGAAGCGCAGTATATATCAAGCGGAAGGTGGAGCCTGAAGTTGCCGAAGCAGTGCGTGAAATGAACATTCCGGGAATCATCTTTTTTAATGAGGAGAAGCGGGATTACCCCGGTGAGAACCTTGCTTCTCAACTGCTTGGGTTTGTTGGAATGGACCGGGGGCTGGCCGGGCTGGAAGCGCATTATGAAGATTACTTAAGCAGTACTGAAGGACAGTTGCTCTTTCCTGCAGACGGGCACGGACGGCAGCTGCCGCATGATTTTAAACGGCACGCTGATCCGAAAGGCAATTATGACCTGCACCTGAGTATAGATGAATCAATCCAGCATATCATGGAAAAGGAATTGGAGCGGATCATGGAAAAAGCGGCGCCTAAACAGGTTATGGCTTTAGCGGTGGATCCGAACAGCGGGGCGGTGCTGGGAGCGGCTTCAAGGCCCGATTTTGAACCGGAAGCTTATGATTCTTACGATCCTTTAAGCTGGACTCTTGCACCTTTTACCTCTTCCTTTGAACCGGGCTCGACTTTTAAAATGGTCACCCTTGCTGCCGTAGTGGAAGAAGGGATTTTTGAACCCGAGGAAACTTATCACTGTTCCGGGCATGTAACCGTTAGCGGCCGTCGTATCAACTGCTGGACTTCGGGACGGGGAGGGCACGGTGAGATTAGCTTTTATGAAGCTGTAGGCGGTTCATGCAACCCGGCGTTTATTAAGCTTGGCGAACAGTTGGGCAAGGAAAAGCTGACCCATTATATTGACGGATTTGGATTTGGCACTCCTACCGGGGTAGATTATCCGGGTGAAAGCAGCGGCCTGGTATTTGACGAGGAACAGCTTAATCCCCTGGAACTGGCTTCGACTTCTTTCGGCCAGGGAGTGTCGGTAACCCCTGTCCAGCAGGTAATGGCTGTTTCTGCCATGATTAACGGTGGTTACCTGTACAAACCTTACCTGGTGGAAGAAATCCGCAGCCAGGACGGGGAAGTTTATTTTGAAAGGGAACCTGAAATGCGCAGGCAGGTGGTTTCCGGTGATACTTCTGAAAAGTTAATTGATATGATGGAGAGCGTTATTATAGACGGAACCGGTGGCAATGCCGATATTGACGGTTACCGGGTGGCCGGAAAAACCGGCACTGCCGAAAAAATCGACGAAGATGGAAACTATATGGACGACGAATTTGTCTATTCATTGGTCGGCTTTGCGCCGGTTGAGGACCCTCAAATGGTCCTTTATGTGGCAGTGGACGGGGTGACCAGGGGACCGCAGTACGGGTCCCAGACCAGCGCCCCGACTTTCAGGCGGATCATGGAAGATACCCTTAATTATTTACAGGTGCCTCCTTCAAAAGAAGATGAACCGGATAAAGATGAAGAAAATGAAGAATAAATTTAAAGGAGCAGACAGTTATGATGCTCACCGGTAAGGAGATAATTGAAAAAAGTGGAGGGCGGCTGCTTCAGGGAAACCCTGAACAGATGATATCAGGATGCGTTATTGACTCCCGGCAGGCCTCGGCAGGCGATTTGTTTGTGCCCTTTTCCGGAGAGCATACCGACGGACATCTTTATATCGGCCGCGCTGCCGAACAGGGAGCGGTAGCGGCTTTTAGCCAGGCCGGTAAAGCATTAGACCCGGATTTGCCTCCCGATTTTTTGCTAATCGAAGTTGAAGACAGTTTAACTGCGCTGCAGAAACTGGCAGCCGCATACCGTAAAAGGTTTAATCTCCCGGTAGTAGGCATTACCGGCAGCAGCGGTAAAACCACTACCAAAGACTTTATTGCCGGTGTCCTTTCTGCAAAATATAGAGTTTTGAAAACAACAGGCAACCTGAATAATGAAATTGGTTTGCCTTTAACCATATTGCATTTGGAAGATCACCACCAGGTGGCCGTGCTGGAAATGGGCATGAGCGCTGCCGGTGAAATTAAAACCCTGTGTGATATTGCCAGGCCCTCGATCGGAGTAATTACCAATATCGGCGAAGCTCATATTGAGCTACTGGGGTCGGTTGAGGCTATTGCCAGGGCTAAAGGAGAAATACTTGATTACCTCGGCTCAGGCGGGGGAGCTGTTTTGAACGGCGATGATCCCCGCCTCCTAGATTTGGGTAAACGCTTCCCGGGAAAAGTCTATTACTATGGCTTTAACCAGGGCGATATAAAAGGCTTACAGTTGTCTCAAAGGGGAGAAAAGAGCTTTTCCCGGGTGCGTTTTCCTAATAATACCGAAGGGTGGATTGAATCACCTCTTCCGGGACGGGAGTCGGTCAGCAACGCCCTGGCGGCTCTTACCGTTGGTTATATCCTGGAACTAGACCTGTCCCAGATGCAGGAAGGGCTTAAAAGCAGTGAACTTACGGCAGGCCGTTTCCAGGTTTTACATACCGGGGAAGGAATGACAGTTATCGATGATACTTACAACGCCAATCCCAGCTCTGTGCGGGCAGCCCTGCGGGTGCTGGCTGATTTGGAAAAGCCGAAAAAAGTGGCTGTTTTAGGCGATATGCTTGAGCTGGGAGAGACCGCTGAAGAGGCTCACCTGGCAATAGGAAACTTTGTGGCTGAATGCGGGATCAACCACCTGGTTGCGGTCGGAAAACTGGCCCGGCATATGGCTGAAGCAGCCGCAGAAAAAGGGGTTAACACTTACCCCTGCCCCGATCATTCCGAAGCCATAAAAGCACTGCAGGAAATGAATTTAGGAAGTGAATGGGTGGTTTTGGTTAAGGGATCCCGGGGAATGCGGATGGAAGTGATTGTGGATGCTTTAAGCAATGCGGAAGGAGATGACCTTTAATGACTTCCGATATTGTGATGGCTTTATTGGTTACCATGATTCTAACCGTCTTAGCTACTCCAATATACATCAGGGGCATGCGTTCCCTGCAGTTTGGCCAGCAAGTCAGGGAAGACGGCCCTGCGCTTCATGCGGTCAAGGCGGGGACGCCCACAATGGGCGGTGTGATTTTTATCCCTGCTGCCGTGCTGGTTGCATTGATCCTGGCCGGTCCATCAACCGCCCTTTACGCCGCTTTTCTGGTAACCCTGGGCTGCGGATTAATCGGTTTCCTCGATGATTTTGGTAAAATTGCCCGCTCTCGTTCACTGGGTTTAAAGGCCAGGTCAAAGCTGGCCGGGGAAGCGATTATCACTGCCCTGCTGGTAATAATTCTCCACTATTCAGGACTTTATTCCACTATATTAGAAGTGCCGTTTTTTGGCTTCACCATAGACCTGGGGTTTTTGTACCCCCTGTTTTTGTTCCTGGTTATATCTGCAGCGAGCAACAGCGTCAACCTCACAGATGGAATCGACGGTCTGGCCTCGGGAGTTTCTTTTATAGCCCTGGCTGCTTTTATGTTTGTCGCCTACGGGGCCGAGCTTTTTACGGTCATGCTTTTCTGTGCGGCGCTGGCCGGTGGCTGCCTCGGATTCCTGCTTTTTAACCGTTACCCCGCCCGCGTCTTTATGGGCGATACCGGTTCTCTGGCATTAGGGGGGGCATTTGCTGCCATAGCGGTTTTGGTTAAAGCCGAACTATTTTTAATTATCATCGGCGGGGTTTTTGTTTTAGAAGCTTTGTCGGTAATTATCCAGGTAACCTGGTTTCGTTTAACCGGACGGAGGGTTCTGCTGATGAGCCCCCTGCACCACCATTTTGAAATGAAAGGCTGGTCGGAATGGCGAGTAGTTGGAACCTTCTGGGGCGTTTCAATCATTTTTGCCCTGGCTGGTGTTTTAGCCTATAACCCTTAATTACGGGCAGGAGGGGCTGTCTTGATCGACATGATCAAAGAAAAAGAAATCCTGGTTATCGGTATGGCCCGCAGCGGTTTGGCTATAGTGAAGCTGCTGGCGGGAATGAACGCGGCTAAAATTACTATTGCCGATAAAAAAGAGGCCGGTGCATTAGAAGAGGAACTGGCCGGGTTGAGGCGATATTCCAATGTCCATACGGTCACCGGAGGAACACGGCCTGAACTCGTCAGTGAAAACATTTCCATGGTGGTTAAAAGCCCGGGAGTCCCCCCCCACCTGGAAGTTTTAAAGAGGGCCCGGTCGCTTGGCATACCTGTGTTTTCTGAAATCGAAGTTGCCTATGCTTTTGCCAAAGCGCCGCTGATCGGGGTAACCGGGACCAACGGTAAAACCACCACAACCGCTTTAATTGCCGCAATGCTCAGGGAAGCCCGCTTTGATCCGGTGGTTGCTGCCGGCAATATCGGAAATCCCCTGGCCGGAGTGGTCGGCAGTATTAATGCCCGGGGTTTTATTGTTGCCGAACTAAGTAGCTTTCAACTGGAAGATATCAAAAGGTTCCGCCCGGCGGTGGCTGTGTTTCTAAATTTTGCTGAAGACCATCTTGATTATCACGGAACTGTTGAAAATTACTACCGGGCTAAAAAGCGGATCTTTGAAAATCAAACCAATAACGACTTTGCTGTTCTCAATGCTTTCGATCCCGGGGTTGCTTCCCTGGAAAATGCGGGCAACGGCCGGGTCCTCTGGTTTGACCGGGACCGGGTTCCCCTGGGAGCAGGCCTGGAAGAAAACTGGGTTGCTCTTTTTACAGGTAAAAACGAGCCCTTAAGAATCTGCCCCCTGGAAGAAGTGGCCCTGCCCGGGGACCATAACCTGGAAAATGCCCTGGCCGCTTCGGCGGCTGCCTGGGCTGCCGGCGCCGACCCTGACTCCATCGGCAGGACCCTGCGCAGCTTCAGGGCAATCGAACATCGCCTTGAACCGGTGGCCACAGTTAAAGGGGTTAACTATATTAATGATTCAAAGGGCACTAATCCGGGCGCTTCGATCAAGGCTCTACAGTCTTTTCCCGGCCTGGATATAATACTGCTGGCAGGGGGTAAAGATAAAGGGGCCGATTTTTCCGGGCTGGCTGAAGTAATCGCTGAAAAAGCTCGCCTGGCTCTGCTGTACGGGGAAACCAGGGAGCAGCTGGCCGAAGCCCTGGGCCGGGCTGGTTATAACAACTATCGCCTGGTGGCGAACCTGGATCAGGCAGTGGAGCAAGCCTTCACGGAGGCAAAAGACGGTGAAATCGTCCTGCTTTCACCGGCATGTGCCAGCTGGGATATGTTTCTTGATTATGAAGCGAGGGGCAGACGTTTCAAGGAGCTGGTTAAGGCTTTAAAAGAGAATAAGGCTGGTAAAGGAGGGTGTGAAAATGGCCTGGCGTAACTCGTCCCCCAAAACATATGATCGCACCCTGCTCCTGGCAACATC
>PUKR01000085.1 GCA_003552365.1 Syntrophomonadaceae bacterium | reverse complement strand
TCTATGGTGGTAGCTACTTCAAGCAAAGGCCTGGCAAATGTTTTTCCCTTAATCAAGGGTGCCAGTTCCCGGCGGATTACTTCGACTTCAGGCAGTTCTGGCATGAAAAACTCCTTTAAAGCGCCGGGCCCATTTCTTTTAATTCTTCCCAGCTGTAGCCCCATTTAAGATCTACTTTAAGAGGGACGGTGAGTTCGAAGGCCTGTTCCATTTCCCGCTGGACCATGGGCGCAAAAAAGTTTAGTTCAGGTTCCTCTATCTCAAACAACAGTTCATCATGGATCTGTAAAAGCATGGCCGCACTAAAGCCGCCCTCTGTAATAATCTTATCAATTCGCAGCATGGCTTGTTTGATAATATCGGCGGCAGAACCCTGGATCGGGGTATTTAGCGCCATTCTTTCGGCAAAGCTGCGTGTATTATGGTTGGAGGAGTTGATCTCCGGCAGGTAGCGGCGCCGGTTAAGCATGGTGGTAACATAGCCCTGCTCCCGGGCCCGGGCGATAATTTTATCCATATATTCCTTGACTCCATGGTAGCGCTCAAAATAGCTGTCGATATAAGCTTTGGCTTCGGAGCGGGGGATCTTCAGGTTTTGAGCCAGTCCGTAATCGCTGGAACCGTATATGATTCCAAAATTAACCGCCTTAGCTTTCTCGCGCATAATCGGGGTGACTTCTTCCAGCGCAATACTGTTGACTTCCGCTGCGGTCCGCCTGTGGATATCTTCACCGGTCCTGAAAGCCTCGACTAAAATTGGATCACCGGATAAGTGGGCCAAGATACGCAGTTCAACCTGGGAATAATCGGCGGCAAAAAATATTTTTTCTTTGGAAGAAGGGATAAATGCGCGCCTGATCCGCCGGCCCTCTTCCAACCGGATCGGGATATTCTGCAGGTTGGGATCGCTGCTGCTCAGCCTGCCGGTGGCGGTTGCGGTCTGGTTAAAGCTGGTATAAAGCTTTTGATGATCTTCATCAATTAAATCAATCAGGCCGGATAAGTAAGTTCCTTCCAACTTGGCCAGCTGCCGGTAGTGTAATAGGAGGGCGGCAATTTCATGCTGGGGCGCCAGTTCTTCCAAAACCCGGGCATCGGTGGATCGCCCGGTCTTGGTCTTGCGAATTTCCGGCAATTTGAGCTTATCGAAAAGGATCCTGGAAAGCTGTTGGGGAGAATTCAGGTTAAATTCTTCTCCGGCCAGGTTGTGAATTTTTTTTGCCAGCTCTTCAAGGCGGTTGCATATTTCAGCGGAGAGATCGCGCAGGTAACCGGTGTCGACAGTAATTCCGCGTCGCTCCATGCGGGCTAAAACCCCCGACAGAGGCAGCTCAAGGTCATAAAGCAGCGACAACAGCTCCTGTTCTTTCAGTTCTTCTTCCAGGCATTCTTTTAAAGAGAAAAGGTGACCGGCCTGCCAGGCAAGATGAGGCCCCCTGTTTTCAAAGGAGGCCTCTTCTTTCCTGTTATTGCCCGGGGTTTCCGGGTCAAGGCCCAGGTACCACTGCATTAATTGCGGCAGTTCGTAGCCCCCGCGGGCCGGATCAACCAGGTAGGCAGCCAGTTCGGTGTCAAAAGCGAGAAGGGGTGAAGGCAGGCCTTTTTCCGCAAACAGGTGAAACCACTGTTTTGGGTTATGGACAACCAGGGCTGCCCCTTTTTCGCCGGCAGCAGCCAGGCTTTCCCAGATCTCACCTTCCTGCGTGCCAAATGAAGAAGGGTTCAAGTAAAAACAATTTTCTTTACCGGTGGCCAGGGCCAGGATGAAAACAGGCTGTTTCCAGGACGGGCGTCCTTTTTCATGTTCAAGCAAAACGGCAAGCGGTTCGCCTTCCCGGAGAGAACCCAACATTTCTTTTAATTGTGCCGTTTCAGAAATCAACTTACCCGCGACAGGCTTTTCTTCTACTTCTGCTTCACCGCTGCCCGTTGCAGATGCTCTGGCTTTTAGCTTGTTAAGCAAACTTTTAAATTCCAGTTCATTCAACAGGGATATTAATTTATCGTAATCAGGTTCCCGGTAACGGCACTTTTCCCAGTCATCATCAAGGGGAACATCTTTTTCAATGGTAACCAGGCGGCGGCCGGTTTCCAGTTGTTCCCGGTGTTCCCGCAGGTTTTCGGCAATTTTCGTTTTCAGCTGATCGAGGCTGTCATAAATTGTTTCCAGGTTATGATATTGCTCAATCAGCTTGCGCGCCGTCTTTTCGCCAATCCCCGGGACCCCGGGGATATTATCGGAAGCGTCCCCTTTGAGCGCCTTGTAATCAACAATTTGCCGGGGCTCAAGACCGTAATCTTCCTTTAACCGGGAACAGTCATACCGTTCCATTTGGGTGATCCCTTTTTTGGTCATCATCACCTGAACCCGTTCATCAATGACCTGCAGCAGGTCGGCATCGCCGGTGACTACAGTAACTTCACGCCCGTTACCTGCAAAGCGCCCGGCTATAGTGCCGATTACATCGTCGGCTTCATAATCGTCCACTTCAAAAACGGTTATCCCCATTGCTTCCAAAAGCTGGCGGGAACGCAAAATTTGCTCACTCAATTCGGGAGGGGCTTTTTCTCTTTGGGCCTTATAAGATGGTTCAATCCGGGAGCGGAAAGTGGGTTTGGGTGGATCAAAGGCGACGGCAACATAATCAGGCTTTTCTTCCTCCAAAAGCTTGAATAGCATATTGGTAAATCCATAGATAGCATTGGTATGCTCACCACGGCGATTTTGCAAAAGGGGCAGGGCAAAAAAAGCCCGGTAAAGCAAGCTGTTTCCATCGATTATAACGAATTTCTCCGGAGTTAGTGTCAAGCGAAGGCTCCTTTGCTTGTAGGTTTGCTCATGCATGCTTTATCTAATCGATTTGTTTTTGATCAAGTTCGTTTTTTTAACCAAATAGATGGATCTCGGTTATCCTTCCGGAAAAAAATTTTAAACCGCTCGGGCTACAGGCAACCTAAATAAATTGTCCGGTTTAACTCGATACGCCAAGCTGGCTGTTTAAATCGGCCATTTCAATAGCTGAAGCAGCAGCCTGCCATCCCTTATTGCCGGCCTTGCTGCCGGCTCTTTCAATGGCCTGTTCCAGGGTGTCGCTGGTAATTACTCCGAAAATAACCGGTGTTTCGGTTTGCAGGCTGACATTGGCGATTCCCTTGGCCACTTCGGATGCTACATATTCAAAATGAGGGGTCGAACCGCGGATTACCGTACCCAGGCAGATAACAGCATCGTAGCGTTTACTTTTTGCCGCTTTCAGGGCTGCCAGGGGCAGCTCAAAAGATCCGGGAACCCAGATCAATTCAATACGCTCTTCATCCGCTTCATGTCTTTTCAAACAATCCAGGGCACCGTTTAACAGGTGGCCGGAGATAAATTCATTAAAACGACTGACTACGACAGCAAATCGGTATTCACGGGCTACAAGCTTTCCTTCAAAAGTTTTCAAGGTGTTCCCTCCCTAGTTTTTAATCCTATTCTTGCCGGAATCGTTTATTCCGGCACGCCCTTTATCATCCCGGGCTTATTTAAACAACAACTCCGCCATAGGGACGGTTCCATCGCCTTCCCTGCGGCTCTTAACATCACTTAGGGGAACGCTCGGACCGTCCGTAATGAACTCGACTTCAATAGCCCTAAATCAATGACTCCGTTTCATTCTTATTATACTGCAGTGCTAAGTAATGCTCAGGATATGGCCCAGCTTGGTTTTCTTGGTTGTTAAGTACTTACAGTTGTACTCACAGGGCTCGGTTTCCAGGGGAACCCTTTCGACAAT
>PUKR01000187.1 GCA_003552365.1 Syntrophomonadaceae bacterium | reverse complement strand
GCAAAAAGAAGCCCTTTTTAGAGCTTCTTTAACAGTTACGGAATTCAAACCGCTTTTCATCCTTCCGCTTCTTTAAGCTGTTCTGCTCTTTCATTGGCGATCAACTCATCAATAATTTCGTCAAGCTCCCCGTTTAAGACCAGTTCCAATTTATGCAGGGTCAGCCCGATGCGATGATCTGTAACCCGGTTTTGCGGAAAATTATAGGTGCGGATCCTTTCGCTGCGGTCACCACTACCGACCATCGTCCTCCTGGCTTCCGCCTGCTCCGCAGTTTGCTCAGAAATATACTTATCCAACAACCGGCTGCGTAGAATGCGTAAAGCCTTTTCTTTATTTTGCAGCTGAGATTTCTCGTCCTGACAGCTTACAACTAAGCCGGTAGGCAAATGAGTTACCCTGATCGCGGACTGGGTAGTGTTAACGCTCTGCCCGCCCGGACCGGTTGCACAAAAAGTATCTATCCGCAGATCCTGCTGGTTTATCTCTACTTCAACGTCTTCTACTTCCGGCATAACTGCCACCGTAGCGGCCGAAGTATGGATCCGCCCCCCGGATTCGGTGGAAGGAATTCTTTGGACCCTGTGCACGCCGCTTTCAAACTTAAGCCGGCTATAAGCCCCTTTCCCTTCAATGCCAAGGATAACTTCTTTAAACCCGCCAATATCGGTGGGATGCGAATCAATAATTTCCGCTTTATAGTTGTGCTGCTCGGCAAAGCGAGAATACATTTTCAACAAATCAGCGGCAAAAAGAGCCGCTTCTTCGCCGCCGGTGCCGGCCCTGATTTCAATAAAAACGTTTTTCTCATCGTAAGGGTCTTTTGGTAGAAGGTGCTCTTTCAGTTCACCTTCAAGCTTTTCCTGTTCATGTTGCAAAGATTCAATCTCTGATCGCAGGTACTCGTTCATTTCAGCATCTTCATTTTCTTTAAGCATTTCTTCAGCTTCGTTGATTTCCTGGTTGACATTCTTAAGCCGGCGGGAAAGTTCTACGATCGGGGCAATTGAAGACAACTCTTTGGACATTTTCTGCCATTCTTCACGCTGTTCCATCATTTTCGGATCACTGAGCTTTTTCTCAAGTTCGTCGTAACGCTGTTCGATTACTTGCAATTTATCTTGCATCTGCACTCACCTCTGCTCCACTTTCAGCAGCTATTTCTTGCTGTCCCGCGGGGTCGAGGACTGCATTCAAAGCGCAACGGGCAACTTCGAGCTGGCTTTTGTCCGGTTCCCTGGTAGTCAAGTTCTGTAGCCACAATCCCGGGGCAGTCATGATACAAACCAGCGGCGATTTGCTTTTTGCCGAATAGCGGATAGCTTCATATGAAATGCCGGCAACAACCGGGAGCAAGGTAAGCCTTAACCCAATCCGTACCCACAACTCGGGCCAGCCAAAAAATGAAAAAAGAATAATACTAACCACCATTACAGTTAAGATAAAACTTGTCCCGCAGCGGGGATGCCTGGTGGAATAGGAGTTTATTCGTTCCAGATCCTGTATTTCACCATTTTCATAGCCATATATAACCTTGTGCTCGGCACCATGATACTGGAAAAACCGCTGGACGTCGCCCCAGCGAGTAATCAAGTAAATATAGGTCAAAAATACCAACAGCCTGACCATACCTTCGATCAAGTTAAGGGTAATCGGGCTCCATTCCGGCAAGAAGCGGACCAGGTAAGTGGGTAAAATAAAAAACAAACTGACGCCCAACCCCAGCCCTAAAACAACCATTAAAAAACTGTGCCACCCGGTAAGTTCTTCTTCCTCTTCTGCAAGCGCTTCGGCGGCTGAAATATTTAAAGCCCGCACACCAAGCACCAGTGCTTCAAAAAATGCAACTGCACCGCGAATAACAGGCCATCCCAGCGGTGCAAACTTTTTGGCAAGCGGTTTCAAGTTTTCCTGGTGAATGCTGATAGTATCGTCTGCACGACGGCAGGCTATAGCCATCCGGTCACTGTAACGCATCATTACCCCTTCCAGGACAGCTTGACCGCCTACCTTTTGCGGATTGTTCATAAGTATATCCTCTCTTTAGTGGATAAAGAAAAGCATAAACCGGTAATTATTATTCATGTAAATCTAATCGCCGGGCTTTTTTACATTCCGTATTTACGTTTGAAGCGTTCTACACGACCGCCTGTATCGACAAATTTCTGTTTGCCGGTGAAAAACGGGTGACACTTCGAGCATATTTCCACCTTCAAAGACTCCCTGGTGGAACCGACTTCAAAGGTTTCGCCACAGGCACAGGTAACCTGGGCGCGGTGATATTTTGGATGTGTATTTGTTTTCATGAATATTTCCTCCTTAGCTGCTTTCCTCAGTTCTTTCCTCGACTTAAAATCATAGCATATTGCGTGCCATTCTGCAACTACAAGAATGTGCAAAAACCGGGTAAAAATTTAGAAGTAAATTCCCAAAGTAAGTTCCACAGTGGACAACAGTGTAGCATTTAGTCTGGGAAGTTACGGTAAATATTTAGGCAGTATGCCCCCGGGAAAAAGATGGAGTATAAAAACGGGGGCCGCCTTAAAGCAAGCGCTGACATAAAATATCAGAAAGCTTACTTAAAACCGGTCCCCGCTTTGATAAGGTCTACGCGGGTTGAATGAAAAGAGTTTAATGCTTCAGTTTAAACGCAAACCTTGCAAGATCCCCTAAAACGTGCCTGCCCCGAATACATAAATAACAATCAAGGCTACTACCCCTACCAGGAAGGTATAGAGCAGTGAAGCAGGCAGGTTGCGCCTGATTACGTATCCTTCCCTGCCGACAATCCCGCAGACAGCACAGGCGGCAACCACGTTGTGCACGGCAATCATATTACCCGTAGCTCCACCAACCGCCTGAAGGGCTGAAGTAATCGTTTGAGAAATTCCCAGGTCCCCGGCCACGCTAAATTGGAAGCCGCCAAAAAGAATATTGGCTACCGTATTGGAACCGGAAACAAAAGCCCCCAGGGCACCAACAAAGGGAGATACCAGCGGCCAGGCCTGGCCAACCCCGGCAGCAGCGGCCTGGGAAAGGACCATGAGCATACTGGGATAATCGGCTGCATTGATATCGGTTTGCACCAGCACCCTGACCATGGCCAGGGCAAAAAAGAGGGCTATGGCTGCCGGAATAATTTGCTGCACTGTTTTTCCAAAAGCCTGGCTTATCTTATCTCCCGGGATCCGGTGCAGGAAGAAAGTTACAATGGCAATCAGGACAAACGGTACCGTCCCCGGCAGCCAGAAAGGTGTAATATCCCAGGCTACCCCTTCCTGTCCCAGGATTTGATCCCATTCTATTTCCACGACCTGCAAGATGCCGTCCAGCCCGAACAAACCCAGGCGGGTAATAATTAAAATAACGGCTACCAGGATGTACGGTGTCCAGGCCATCGCCATGGACATTGACGGGCCCCTGGCATCTTTTTCTTCTACTTTCAGCGGTTCGCCCCAGTCTTCTTCCCACTCATTTTCAGCAGGGAAATCCCAGGTCTCTTTGGGGACCAGGAAACCATTTTTAGCAGCGGTAATCACGATAAACAGCCCGATTAAAGCTCCAACGACCGAGGGCAGTTCGGGACCGACAAAAGCGCCCATCACAAAATAGGGCACGGTAAAGGAAAGCCCGGCAAAAATCGCAAAGGGCGCTGCTTTCAACCCTTCCGCAAAGGACTTATTTTTCCCGTAAAACCGCGTCAGCATGGCCACAACCAGGACCGGTAGAAATGTCCCCACGATGGCATGGTGGAGCGCAGACCAGTAGCCAACTTCTACCAGG
>PUKR01000165.1 GCA_003552365.1 Syntrophomonadaceae bacterium | reverse complement strand
GTATCAAGCTCGATTTCTTCCCTGGTGACCTCGAATTCCAAAACCTCGTCTACGCCCGGGCGCTCTATCTCTAATGTTAAATCAGTTCCCGGTTCGCCCCTCATTAACTCTACTGCCTTGTTTAAATCTTCCCCTACCAGGTTTTCGCCGTCTACTGATAAGACGCGGTCATTGGAACTTAAACCTACATCTTCAGCGGGACCGCCGGATATTGGTGATATTATGGTTACATAGTTGTCCTCCATGGAGACTTCGATGCCGACCCCGCCATAGGTCCCTTCAGTTTCCACCCTCAGGTTTTGATAGTCCTGGGGGGTTAGATAATTGGCTTCGGGGTCGTCTAAACTGTCCAGTATCCCTTCAAAGCCACCCTCCAGCAGTTCTTGCCGATCTACTTCTTCAAGATGTTCGGCTTCCAGGATGCCTATGATTTCCTGGAATAATTGAAAGTCTTCACCAACTTCCATTTCTTGAGCGTCAATTTCTTCATGTGAATCCTGTTGTGCCGGCTGGATTTCATCAAGGTTAGTTAAGTTTGTGGCCACGAAAAATGTCAGGACATTGGTTGCCAGCACAATCAAGGCTATGATCCCTATTTTTTTTATACTCACGGTTAATCCCTCGTTTCTTAGATGTGTGATAGTCGATAAATAAAACAGCAAGCCTTTATAGCTTGCGTTCAGGTTATTTGCTTTTCCCTGTTATCTGAATTCCTTGGTGCTTAAATTCTAACAATAAACAGGCAAGTGATCAACAAGGTGAAAGTATCGATCTAATGCAAACTCAAAGACCGTTTCGGCAGATATATGAATCAGCGGCATAGCTATGGTATTTATCGTGTCAACAATCTGCCTGATCATGAAAATTTAGCCTGTTCATGTTATAGTAACAATATAGGGTTAATCAGATTATTGGGAGGGTTGCCTTATCAGAAGGCGCACTTTTATAAAGAAATTAATCGGAGGGATAGCCGCGCTTTTAGTCGTGATCGGCCTGGGAAGCCTGGCTTACAGGTGGTTTGGCGAAGATGATATTACCCCGGCAGAAGAAGCTGCCCTGCCTGAAGAGAAAGAAAAGGGGCTGGACGTTAGGGAGGAAGATGAAAGGGAGGACGAAAAAGCGAAAGATAAACCCGAAGAAGAAAGGAGGGAGGATGAAATGATTCCTCGCAGGAAACTTGGCAAAACCGGATTTGCGGTGTCGTTATTCAGCCTTGGCGGTGAAGCGACAGTAGAACAGGCTGACCGGGAAGAAGAAGCAGAGGCGATTATTAACCGTGCTCTTGATAAAGGAGTGAACTATATTGATACAGCGCCCACCTACGGTGGAGGGGGCAGTGAAACAAACATCGGCAGGGTAATGGAATACCGGCGGGATGAGGTGTTTTTGGCTACCAAGACCGGTGATCGAACTTACGATGGAACGATGCGCCTGGCCGAAGAAAGTCTTAAGCGATTACGCACCGACCATCTTGATTTATATCAACTGCACAACGTACGCACCGAAAGCGATCTGGAAGGTGCTTTTTCTGCAGATGGGGCGGTGAAAGCCCTGGAAGAGTTAAAAGATCAAGGAGTAATCCGCTTTACGGGGATTACCGGTCACAGGGATCCGGATATCCTTGTAAAAGGAATCAGGGAATATCCTTTTGACTGCCTGTTAATGTTTTTTAATGCAGGCGATATTCATTATGCTCCTTTCCAGGAAAAATTGCTTGAAGAAGCGGTCAGCCGGGAGATGGGGATTATCGCTATGAAGGTTACCGCCAGGGGCCGTATTTTCCGTGATAATGGAATTTCAAGCATGAAGCAAGCCCTTGACTACGTCTTTTCATTTCCGATCAGCACCGCTATAGTAGGCATTTCGAATGAAGCGGAAGTTGATGAAAATGCCCGTATAGCCGCTGAATTTGAAAAACTGGATCAAAGCGAACTGGAAGAGATCGAAGCCCTGGTTAAGCCGTACTCGCAAGAAGCCAACTATTTTAAGCACCACTGGTAGAAACTTGATCTTAGGTTATAAACCCCTACTGTGGCCGGTTTTGCAAGGATTTAAGCAGGCGGACAGGCTTATTATATGATCTACACCGGGCGGGGAGGTTAATCTTATTTCCGGCTTATTTTTGTTTTTGGGTTACATCTTATTGATCCGGCTGAACAGCGGGCTGGTATAGCAGCTTGATTACAAGGTAACAGCGCCACAGAGCTTTGAAAAGAAGTAAGGCGGATAATATGAACAAACCGTAAACCATATCCGGGTGAAAAAGCAGGTAAAGGCGCCACACCGGAAAACCCGCCCCCATGGGGATATAGATAAAGACTAAGAAGGGGATTAAAAGCTCAGCAGCTACCGGTAACCCTACCCGGTAAATAAAATTTGCCAGTCTTTTTGGCTTGTTTTCCCTCAGTCTAACCGCCCACCTTTGCGGCAGCAGGACCAGTGAGCGTACAGTTAAAATTATAGCGGCCAGGATAATTGCCAGCAGGGCATAGTACAGGGTCATTGAAGATCGGGATATCCCCGTAGTTTGCTCACCCCTTACCAGGTTTGCCACATCAAGAGCGATGGAGTGAGCCGGTAGTTCAATCTGGCCGCTTGTATTGGTTAAAGTTACTACACCCCACTGTTCTTCAGGTGAAAAAGCCATTGCTGAATTAAAACCCTGGTTTGCTCCATCATGGTGAACCATTGTGAAATCATCACTGGAGATTACAATTAACCCCATGGCATAATCAATCGGAATACCGGCTGCACCGCTGGGAGTATAAAGCTCTTTAATCCCTTCGCTGGAGAGAATTTCTTTTCCGTTAAAAGTCCCCTTGTTTAAATGCATTAAAATGTAATTGCTCATATCTTCAACGGTAGAAATAATGAAACCGGCTGCAAGGGAGTTGTCTAAGTATTGCACATCGGTAGCAACCGGGAAGCCGAACCATCTTACATGTCCTTTTGCCATGCCGGCAGCTTCGCCCTTCTCTTTTGAGAGGAAACTGTTATTCATTCCCAGCGGGTCAAATATGTTTTCGCGCATATGTTCCCTGTAACCATTTTCTGCCACTTCATCGATGATCAAGCCTAAAACCAGGTAATTGGCATTTGAATAGACGTAAACTTCGCCCGGTTGGTTCTCCAGCTGCTCACTGCTTAAATTTTTGACCTCTTCCTCTAAGCTTAAATCGCTGCTTTCAGCTACGGTGCTGACGCCGGCCAGGTTTGGAATACCGCTGGTTTGAACAAGCAGGTGCCTCACGGTTATCTTGCCCGGGTCATAATCGCCCTGCAGGGTAAACCAGGGCAAATATTCCCGGACCGGTGCATCAAGCTCCAGTTTTCCCTCTTCTGCAAGCTGCATCGCAGCAAGCGCGGTAAATGACTTGCTCAAAGAGCCGGTGATAAAAGGAGTTTCGGCTTTAACCGGTTGGTTGCCGCCCGCGCTGCCATAACCCTGCAGGTAGGCTATTTGACCATCTTTAATTATTCCCAGGGCCAGGCCCGGAATCCGCGATATTTTCATTTCACGTTCAATATAGGAGTCTACCGCTTCTTTGTCGAGCTCGGTTCCTGCGGCCAGGCAAATTGCTGAATCCGCTCCGGTAACTATTATCAGTATGCTAAGAAATATGAGGCCTATTTTTTTCATTTTCATTATTAACTTCTCCTTGTAGCTTGGCGGCTAAAATATTAAAAAACCTTCCGGAAGAAATAATACCTTATTTGCATAATAAAATCTATCTATTCAGGAAAAAAAGTTTGAAAGGTTTTCCCGCTGGATTTTGACAAAGTC
>PUKR01000242.1 GCA_003552365.1 Syntrophomonadaceae bacterium | reverse complement strand
CCGAAGAAGAGCTTAACCGGATCATGCCGGTTATTAAAGCTATAAAAAACGATTCTTCTTTTAAACTGCCGGTTTCGGTGGATACCTATAAAGGAGAGGTCGCATACAGGGTTTTAGAAGAGGGCGTGGAAATGATTAATGATGTCTGGGGCTTAAAAAACGACCCGGAGGTTGGCCGGGCAGCCAGCCGCTACCGGGTTCCTCTATGCTTGATGCACAACCGCAGCAATACCGACTACAATGACTTAATTCCCGATATAATCAATGAATTAAAGGAATCTATTACCCTGGCCCATCAGGCAGGAGTAGAAGACTGGCAAATAATAGTAGACCCGGGAATAGGGTTTGGAAAAAACCTGGAGCAAAACCTTGATGTTATGAATCATCTAAATGAATTCACCAGTTTAGGTTATCCAGTTCTTCTCGGAACTTCTCGGAAATCTATGATCGGAAAAACCCTGGATTTGCCCGCAGACCAGAGGCTCGAGGGAACCGCAGCGACCATTGCTTACGGGATTAGTGCCGGGGCAGACATAATCAGGGTCCACGATGTGATGGAAATGCGGAGAGTAGCTTTAATGACCGATGCCATGGTGAGGAGGTAATCGCTGTGGATTATATTATTATAGAAAATATAAACTTTTATGCCTACCATGGCGCTCTCCCCGAAGAAAGAGCTATAGGGCAGGAATTCCGGGTCAACCTGGAACTGGGAATTGATTTATCTGCTCATAATGAATTAAAAGACAACCTTGAATCAGTTGCCGATTACCGCCAGGCTGTCCGGTTTGCTGAAGAGGTGATGCAGGGTGATCCCTGCATGCTTTTAGAAACCCTGGCCTGCCGGATTGCGGATAAACTGCTGACTATACCGGGGATCCTGGAGGTAAAAGTGGAAGTAGCCAAGCCAAACCCACCTATTCCTTCTGTCCGCGGCGGCATTAAAGTAGCAGTTACCAGGAAGCAGTGATCAATACATGAGAAACGCTTATATCGGGCTGGGCTCAAACCTGGGCGACCGGCTTGACAACTTAAAGCAGGCTGTTATCTTGCTCCTTGAAGATAAAAGTAATAAGCTTTATTCCTGCTCAGGGGTTTATGAAACCGACCCGGTGGGCGGTCCGGAGCAAGATCGCTTTTTAAATAGCTGTATCCTGGTTAAAACAAGCCTGTCTCCAACCGTTTTATTAAACAAAATGTTAGCGGTTGAAACTGAATTAAAGCGGATCCGTAAAGAAAGATGGGGCCCTCGCACCATCGACCTTGACTTGCTGGTCTATGATAACATTACCATGAATACTCCTTTTCTTCAGCTGCCCCATCCCCGCTTAACAGAGAGGGATTTTGTGCTGGTTCCCCTCGCTGATATAGCCCCGGACCTGGTAATTCCTAACACAGGGGAAAAAGTAAAAAATATTTTAGCCGGCAAGGGACAAAGCAAAGGGATAACTTTTTTCTGCAGCAGTAGCTGGTGTAATTCATAGCCGGCTTTTTTGCCTGCATTATTTATTAATTTGTGTCTGCTCTGCCTTTTTTTATGCCCGTAAAACCTGAAATGAAAATGGTGCGCTGATCAATTTAAACAAACCTATATCCATAAAAGTAGGTGGACTAATAAAAAAGACGCCGCCCGGGTTTTTTAAATGCCAGGCGGCGTCTTTTATCTTTTTAATGGTTTCACTTGATTTAAGCCTTTGGCTTAAAAACTCTCTAGAACAATCCTTCCACTTTACCGGTTTCCACATCGACATCAACCTTGCGGAATGCTGGGCTGGCAGCAGTTCCGGGCATCAGTGAAATGGTTCCTGCAACCGGAACCAGGAAGTCAGCTCCACCGTACGTAAGGATATCCCGGACGTTCAGGCGCCAGCCTTTGGGAACCCCTTTCAAGCTAGGATTATCGCTAAGGCTGAGATGGGTTTTAACCATGCAGGTCCCCATCTTCTGGAACTTGGGATCGCCTTCCATTTTATTAAGCTTTTCAAGAGCGTCCGGAGCAAAGTCAACCCCATCCGCCCCGTAAACTTCTTCGGCAATCAGTTCAATCCGCTTGCGTAGCGGAGTATCCAGATCATAGAGGAACTTGAATTCACTGGGCTCCTCGCAGGCTTCGATGACTGCTTCGGCAAATTCTTCCGCGCCGTCTCCACCATACTGCCAGTGCTTGGAAAGAGCCACTTTAGCACCGTTTTCTTCAGCAATGCGGCGAACAGCCTTGACTTCGTTGTCCGTATCGGTATGGAAGTGGTTAATGCAAACGACGGGGGTAATGCCGGACTTCTTGATGGTGTTGATGTGATGCACCAGGTTGTCGCAGCCTTTTTCAACCCATTCCACGTTTTCCTGGTTGTAGGCAGGGTCAAGCGGCTGTCCGGGCTTCGGAATCGGCGCGCCACCATGGCATTTGAGCGCCCTGATGGTAGCAACGAGCACTGCGCAGTCCGGAGTCAGGCCGGACATACGACACTTCAGGTTCCAGAATTTCTCGAATCCGATATCGGCAGCAAAGCCCGACTCGGTGATAACATAATCTTTTAACTTGAGACCTACCCTGTCGGCAACGATGGAAGACTGCCCGATCGCGATGTTGGCAAACGGTCCGGCATGGACAAATGTAGGCTGCCCTTCCAGGGTCTGCATCAGGTTGGGGTTGAGCGCTTCAACCATCCAGGCAGTCATAGCGCCGGCCACATCAAGGTCTTCGGTGGTGATCGGGTTGCCCCGCTTATCATAGGCCACCACAATTTTACCCATACGCTCGCGCATGTCTTTTAAATCGTTGGCTACAGCCAGGATAGCCATAACTTCAGAAGAAACGGCAATGTCAAATCCGGAATGCATCATGAAACCGTCTCTTCTGCCGCCAAGGCCAATAACAATGTTTCTCAGTGCCTGGGCGCAAAAGTCAATAATCCAGTTAAAAGAGACATTGCGCGGATCAATATTCAGCCGCTTCAAACCGCTGCGCTCAAGGAAAGCGTCGGTAGCATTAAATTCGTGCTGCAGGCGGGAAGTAACGGCAACCATGCCCAGGTTGTGGGCATTCATGATCGCGTTAATATCACCGGTTAATCCTAATGAAAAGGGAGTTAAGGGGATGCACTGGGCCAGTCCACCGCCGGCAGCGGACCCTTTTACGTTCATAGTCGGGCCGCCTGAAGGCTGGCGGATGGTTGCCATAACCTCTTTACCCAGTTTACCCATACCCTGGGTTAATCCCATGGTTGATGTCGATTTTCCTTCTCCAAGCGGAGTAGGGGTGATCGCGGTTACATCGATGTACTTACCATTGGGGACATCTTTCTTTCTCTCCAAAACTTTCTTGAAATCAACCTTGGCCACATAATGGCCGTGGGGAAGAAGCTCTTCGGCTTCGAGCCCAAGCTCTTCACCAAGTTCATAAACTTTTTTCATGTTCTTTTCAGCAGCTTCAGCAATTTCCCAGTCAGCATGTTTTGTGGGATCTAACGGCATTAAATCTACCTCCTTGTTATTTTTATATAGATTGCTACGATAATACGCAGGCAAATAATATTATTCAACGTAAACGCCTTTATTCCTGCAACGGTGTTCTTTTTTTCACAGATTTTTTCCTGACATCCGGACTACTCTATTTTTACTCTTAGTTGAAAGAGAAAAAGAAATCTAAGCCAATAGTTAGCGGCTCGGTCCAATTTAATTAAATGCAAGCGATAGGTTAAGATGCCGGTTGCTTTCTCTGCATTTCAGAAGTGGCTTTGCAGCTGCCGATAACCTGTCCAGGTTTGTTAATTAAACGAATTTGCCGCACTAAACCAAGGCATGAGTTCGT
>PUKR01000158.1 GCA_003552365.1 Syntrophomonadaceae bacterium | reverse complement strand
ATACTGAAGTAGAAGCTAGTCCTGCTCCTGAGACTGAACAGGTAGAAGCTGAGTCTCAAGATATAGTTCCTGATAGAGTAGTAGAGCTTAATGAACTACAACAGGAGCTCTCAACTGAACTTGAGGAAGCTCAAGAACGTTTATCACAAGCTGAAACAGACCTTACTAATTCTCTTGAAGATGAGACTGTAGATGGTGATGAACTTAGAGAAGCTCGTTTAGAATATGATTACTGGTTAGAACAGGTAGAAGAATATCAAGGAGACCTCCAAGAGATTGCTACTGAGATGGAAGAAGTTATGGAGTCTCGTGTACAAGAAGTAATGAAAGAAGATGTATCAAAAGTTTTACAACAAGAGACATCACTTCCTGATAATGCTGAAGAAATTATTCAGCGTCAAGGAGAACTTGAAGCAGAACTAGAAGATGCTCAAGCATCACTTGAAGAAGCTCAAGCAGGTCTAGACTTCCTAGATGAAATGGGAGACTCTGACATGGACTCAAGAGCTGACCTTCATGCTGACATCTTACATTACACACAACGTACTACTGAGATTAATAAGTCCTTAGATGAGATAAGTGAAGACTATAATCAGATACAACAAGCTCAACAACAGACTCAGGCAGAACCACAGCAAGAGACTTTAAGTAGTTCTGAGATTGAAACTGAACTTGAAACAATAGCTGAAGATTTAGATATGCTAAGAGAATACTCTGACTATCTCCTTATGGAACTTGAGTTAGACCAAGTGTCTATACCTAAATATGGAACCTTAGACTCTGAACAGATAGCTGTACAGATGCATGAGCTCCAATATAGGAAAGGTGAACTTCAATCACAATTAAAAGAAGGAATTACCCCTACTGACCAAGAAGTAGTAACAGAAGAACTTCAAGGTCAGGAGGTAGTACAAGATGTCACCCAAGGAGAAGATACCGAGGGAATTTCACGAGAAACTCTTAGAAGAGCTCAAGAAAGAATGGAAAGCGAAGGGATACTCGAAGGAAGAGATAGAGAATATTATAGACAGTTTCTGCTAGAGATTGACCAAAACTTAGTTGCTGAATATGAGAACATTCTTGAGGGTGCTGAACATGTTTATGAAATAGATAACTCTCAAACTTATTTTGATGCAATAACAGAAGCTAAAAATAATAACCCTTATCAAGCTTTTGTGGATGCAAGTAACCCTGAGGACTTAGCAGGTAAGAGAATGTTCCTGTATGCTGGTGGAACCATGGGCTTTGCTTTAGAGACAGATGGTAACATTACTAACGTCTTTAAGAACCCTGACTTAACTACAGCTCGTGACACAGGAACTGAAATGATACTACAAGCTTTAGATAAAGGTGGCAATAGGCTTGACCATTTTGATGGATTTTTAACTGACTTATATGGTAAAGTTGGATTTACACCTATAACTAAAGTAGAGTTTAATCGTGAGTTTGCTCCTGATGGATGGAACTATGAACGTGATGGAACTCCTGATATTATCTTTAGTATTCATAATGGAGACTCTATTCAAGCTATAAATGAAGTTAGACAGGGAGAGGGCTATGAGTACTCTGTAGCAGACCTAGAATATTCAGAAGATTATGACATAGCTAAACAAGCTCAGGCTCAAGCTTATGAGGAACAGCTACAGCAAGAAATAGCTAGACAACAGGCTCCTCAAGAAGAGACTAGACAACAAGAGGTCAAACAAGAAGCTAAAGAATTAGCTGAAGCCTTACCTTTTAATGATAACAGACTCTTTGCTGAAGCTATGAGAGCTTTAGGTTACGATATAGCAATACCTTCAACTGGTGAAATTAGACTAGAGGATGGTACTCTTTCAGCACTTGGTCAGTTCATCACAGACAATGGGTTGGGTGTCAGGACTGGACTTACTTATGATGATAACGCTACTCTTAGTCCTACTAAGTATGTTCAAAGAAAAGTTCTTGAAGCTTTAACATTCATGGATACTTCTGAAACTAATCAGGTTGTAAGTCAGATTAGAGATGGAAGTTTTGATGTATCCCCTGAGTTAGACTGGCGTAATAAATCATTTTGGCAACAGGTTGGAGAACTGGAGCAAGTTAAACAAAAAGCTAAATCTAAAGTTATTAAAGAAGCTAAAGAAGCTATTCAATTAAAAGAAAAAGAGAAACTGGGTTTGGATACTTCAACTTCAGAGATAACTAATGAAGACTTTGAGAAACTATCAAATGAAATACAACAAGAATTAAATGATGATACTATTAAATTCCTTAAATATGATAACACTCCTGCTAAACAAGGTAAGGGAGTTGTGAACACTACTAGGATAATGCAAAGTCCTATAACAAGGAACTTGATTAAGTCTGTATCAGATATAAATCTAGCTAGACATTCTAATCTTACTGAAACTATTCCTAACTCTATATACAAGGAAATGACAGCAAGTAAGTTCCAAGACATGTCTCCTGAACAGGTTAATGTAGCATTAGGAGACCTTAAAGCTAACGTAGAATTTGTTAGGACAGCACTTAAGAGAGCTCCTGAAACAGTCTATATGGTACGTCAAGTTGTAACTGCTATGGCTACTGAAGCTAAATCATTAGGAGATATGATACATAACAACCCTAATGCCTTTAGTAACCTTGACCTTATTAAACTAAGGGCAGTTGTAGACCATCTAGGTGTATGGACTAATGACCTTCAGAACCTTGCAGATGGTAGTGGTAGACTCTTACAGACCTTTAGTGCTAAAGTAGATGGACAGTTAATTGATATTGGAAGCTTGACTAATGAGATGCTAATGGACAACAAGCAGATGAGTCAGTCTATTGATAATGTTATAGATGAGCTTGGTGGAAGAAAAGCTTTGCTTAAGTTAGCTAAAGCTGTTAGTACCAGTCAAGATATTGCTGACTTAGCTAAGATATCAAGAGACTCAGCTTACACAAAAATGATTGGTCTTGCAAAGGAATACTTAGTTAGTAACCTTTTGGCTAGTCCTACAACACTTCTTAAGAACACCTTTAGTCAATCCTTAAATGTAGGTCTTGAAACAATAGAGAACTATGTTGAAGGAAGCTTAAACATGTTCAGAAGACAGGAAGTAACTCATTCTGAGACCCTAGCTGAAGCTAATGAGAACCAACAAAAGTCGCTGATTGAAGCTAATAAAAGGCTGGTAGGTTCCCTTACTGGTGTCTTTAATACCTTATTTAATCCTATAGTCACACGTAATGAGATAGCTCAAATAGCTAATGGAACTGATAGATTAACAATTGGAGAGTTCCTAGGTATGACTGTTTTAAGGACTACTGAACTTGAAGGTATTATTGAACAGACTCAGTTAGGTAGACGTTTAAAAGCTGATGGTCTATATCACTCTAAGAAGTGGTCTTCAGACTACCTGTTCCCTGACTTTAAGCCTGACAGTAAGATAGCTAATATAGCTCTACAGGCTTTTGATAACATAGGTTCTACTCTTAGATTATCTAGTTTTGGAATGTTTGAGATGTCTGATAGGTTCTTTAGCTACGAGGGATACTTCTCTGAGATGGCTGGACAGATACATATAGCTCAGGCTCAGGAGTTAATCACTAAAGATGAAGCTAAGTTAGTACGAGATGTTGCTACCAGTTTACGTAAGGTTCAGATGATGGATGAAACCTTAAATAAGACTGCTAGTGATTTAGCTTTAGACTCAGGTAAAACTGTAGCTCATCACTATAACCAGTTAGTAGCTCAAGTAACTAACAATAAACTAAATCAAGCATCTGAACGTATTCTTAATCTTGCTAAAGAGATAGATACTACAGCTAAGGAACACTCTGAGGATATGACTTGGAAGTCTAAGT
>PUKR01000181.1 GCA_003552365.1 Syntrophomonadaceae bacterium | reverse complement strand
TCTTCTAAAACCCTGTATGCGACCTCTCCTTTATAGGTATCCACCGAAACCGGCAGTTTAAAAGAAGAATCGTTTTTTATAGCTTTAATAACCGGCATGATCCGGTTAAGCTCTTCTTCGGCGTTTATCCTGACCGAACCCGGACGGGTTGATTCTCCCCCGATGTCGATGATATCGGCACCTTCTGCAGCCATTTTATAGGCATGTTCCAGGGCCTTTTCCGGGTAATTGAATTTACCACCGTCTGAAAAAGAATCGGGAGTCACATTCAAAATGCCCATAATGATGGTCTTTTGTCCAAGAGTAAATTTGTGAGACCCGAGACGCAGTTCGCCTATCAATAGATCAGCCTCTCTTTCTGGGGTTGCCGGCTAATTTTTTTACATTCATTCTTTGCGCCGCAACTAATGCAAAGACGAGACAACTTATCCGCCCTGTTAAGGGCTTTACCGAGCGGAGAAATATGCCGGTTACCTGTATCTTCCTCTAAGTTTAGGCGGTGCTGTTTGATAGCTTTAATAATCAACCTGTTTTCTTCTGTATTAAAGCCTGCTTCTTCAAGCAACGGCTCTGCCAGGGTTGCGCTGGTTTCTTCATGTTCAGTGCCAAACCGGTATTGATGCCAGCGGCCGATATCATGCAATAGCCCGGCTGCATAGGCTGCTTCTTTACCAATAAAAGTGGAGTTCCCTTCTTCAAGAAGCAGCAGGTAAGTTAGCCTGGCCACGCTGACCAAATGTTCAAATTGGTGCCGGCAGAAATAACGGTTTTCCTCTTCTTTCCGGTTATATGCAAGGTAGTGCCGGTAATCGCGATTGGTGATCAACCTGTTGATACGTTCCATTTACTGGCTTCCCTTAATCAAACTAAATACTTCGACCCGGGAACTCTGGTTGCGTCTAAAGAGGCCGCGTACTGCAGAGGTAACGGTTACAGAACCTGGTTTGCCCACGCCGCGGATGCTCATGCACAGGTGTTCTGCTTCAACTACCACCACTACCCCTTTTGGTTCAAGTTCTTCGGTAATTATATCAGCAACATTGCTGGTCAATCTTTCCTGCAGCTGGGGGCGCCTGGACAGGGTTTCAATTACCCTGACAAGCTTGCTTAAGCCTACTATTCTACCTCCTGCCGGCAGATAAGCTACGTGAGCTTTACCGTAAAAAGGCAGCAGGTGGTGTTCGCACATTGAATAAAAAGATATGTCTTTAACCAGCACAATTTCGTCATGGCCGTCTTCAACAAAACAGGTTTTCAGGTGATCACGCGGATCTTGTTTTAATCCCCCGAAAAGTTCTACGTACATCTTGGCCAAACGTTCCGGGGTGCCGCGCAGTCCTTCCCGGTTTAAATCCTCGCCGACTGCCTCGAGGATCATTTCTACGCCTTTTTTTATTTTTTCCTGGTCCACAAAGCCACCGCCTTTCCCTTAATCTATAATTATGCCCGGCAGGAATAACAACAGGCTGTGCAGCAGCGCGCAGGCTAAAATGTTTTCTGTGCGAAGATAAAGATAGCCCAATACTGCTGTCATTCCAGGGACTAACACTGCAACTTCAAGGTATGTATAGGGATAAAATATTTTCCACGGCTCTATTGTGTAAATCAATGCAAACTGTACAGCCGCCGCCAGGATCATCATCGCAATCAAACCGAGATTCGGACCGAAAAGCCGGCTCAAAAAGGTTTGGATGTAACCTCTCCAGATCATTTCGCGCGGTAGCGCTAAGAGGAAAAAAATTAATGGAAATGTAGCTAGTGTTCCCCAGCCTTCCAGGGCAACTCCCCCGGGGAATCCCCTGATTGATAATATGATTAATAAACCAACAAAAACCGCCGTCAAGTAGCCGTTACCAATCTTATCACGGCGCAGTCCAAAATCGAGGTAGTCGATTAGTTTATACCTGTGCAGTAAAACTGCAGCCAGGATGATAACTAAATAACCAAAAAATGTATAGTATTCCGGCCAACCGGTTAAATCAGGGATCATTTCTGAACCATAATAAATTAATGCCAGAACCGGAACCAATCCTACGCTTAGATACCCCGGCTTAGTTTTACGCAAGTGGATCCAGTAGCGTGAATAGCGGTAATCCGGAGAGAAGATTGTGATAACCAGGAGCACTATCATGGTAAAAACAGTATATAAAAGAAAAGTGGCCGCAAGGGATGACGATGAATAATTGGTTCCGGGAGGCAGGTGAGGTTCGCCTTCCGGGGTGATGAAGTAATAATAGATCAAACCTTCGTTACCATGAAAGGTCAGGGGCATGATATCATCCCAGATAGAAGGAATGCCCTTTTGCTTTTCGGATATTTCCATGTATGCATTTAGCCTTTCCCAGTCTTCAACCGGGGTGAAAATATTATCTCCCCTGAGTTCATCAAAAAGATCCTGTTCCAGGACCATGAAAATACCACCGGTTGAATCGGCATCTAAATTTTCTCCCTGGTAGCGAAAGTTACCGTCACCAACCAGCAATACAGTCCTTAAATAATCGGTTTCATGCAGGGTTATGATCGTTCCCCCTTCGGGGAATAAAATGTACATGTTATTTTTTTCAATCGACCATGGTTCGAAATCACACACTACCTCGGCTTCATAGCTGTAAAGTTCTCTGCCTAAAGTTTCCGGGAAAAAAGCGGTTATCACAAACGCTGAAATAACCAGGGTTGTAGTGATGGCAAGCAATATTATAAGTGCGACTAAGTAATTCTTGCCGGCCAGTTTTTTTAGTAACAAGTTGCTGCCTCCTTGTGCTGATCGTGTTGTCGTCTTTCTTTAGCAGTTCCTTTTAATTCGACTAGTAAAAGCATTTATCCTTTAAATTAAAGATCTGAGCATTGTCCAAAAACAGTTATAGTATCAGTTATTTTAAGGCAGTTCTTTTCAAAAAAGCCCCGGTCTGCTATAGTGTAGATGCTTAATGGATCTTCGTCAAGTTCAATTTTCCACTAACGAGGTGAAACCACTTGCTTCTTACTATTGATGTCGGCAACACGCATATCATGCTTGGAGTTTACCGTGAACAGGAGATCATGGTTTACTGGCGCCTGCCTACCCGGGAAGACAGCACTGAAGACGAACTGGGGATGGTGGTTAAAAACCTTCTCCATAACAGCCGTTTAAGCTTGAAGGATATTAATGCTATCGCAATATCTTCGGTGGTGCCTCCCCTGATGTATTCCCTGGAACGTATGGCCACTAAATTTTTTAAACTTGAACCTCTTGTAATCGGCCCGGGGATAAGAACGGGGTTAAATATTGTTACAGATAACCCCCGGGAAGTGGGGGCCGACCGTATCGTCAATGCCGTAGCGGCCTATAACCTGTATGGCGGCCCTTTAATTATTGTCGACTTTGGTACGGCAACCACTTTTTGCGCAGTTTCTGAGAACGGCAACTATTTGGGTGGGGTAATAGCGCCCGGCATAGGGATATCTTTGGAAGCCCTCTATGATAAGGCGGCAAAACTTCCCCGGGTAGAAATAGCCCGTCCGGATAAGGTTATCGGCAAAAACACCATTTATGCGATGCAGTCCGGAATTGTATATGGCTTCGTCGGTCAGGTCGACGGTATCGTGCGCCGCATGAAAAATGAATTAAATAAAGATCCCATGGTAGTGGCTACGGGAGGGTTTGCCTCCCTGATCGCCCGGGAATCTGAAACCATTAACAAAGTAAATACCCTTCTAACTTTAGAGGGGTTGCGCATAATTAGTAATATTAATCAAAAAGGAGAGCAGCAGGATTAATGAAAATAGGCCTGGCTTTGAGCGGTGGAGCAGCAAGAGGAATTGCCCATGTGGGAGTTTTAAAATACCTGGAAGAAAATAAAATACAGCCC
>PUKR01000213.1 GCA_003552365.1 Syntrophomonadaceae bacterium | reverse complement strand
TGTAGCAATCCGGTGCGATCCAACAATGCAACAGCAGTTTTGCTGCTCATCTCGATGCTGATGACAGCGTCGGGCTGAGATTCAAGCAGAGAGAGCAGCCTTTCCTTGCCTAATGCTCTTAGGCTCATGGACATATGTGCATTGGATGGCACCTTGTCAGGCAATTTAGGTGCGTGCCTTTCAATGCTATGTGCAGGTGCAGCATTTAGCGTGTCAAGGCTCATGCTAGGTGCTGTGAAGGGTACCGGAGCAGCAGCTGAAATACGCATGTTCTCGGTCAAGCTGGTAGCAAGACTATTCATAGCAGGCCAGTGCAAATCTGCATTGCTTGCAAATTGCTGTGAGCGTGGTGGTGCAGCTGTGGGCATGGTTGCATGTGACATAGCATTAGCACGAGGTCTAGGTAAAGCAGCATTGACTTGCCTGGGGTCACGTTCAAAGTTACGCCCATAGCACGGAGCATACGGCGGGTGGTAACGCCCACACTCTGCACATGCAGACCTGGTTGGCCCATAAGGCGTACCCTCTGCTCGTCTCCCATCTTGGGTTGGGTGCTGGCCTTGAGCTGCATAGCCACCCCTGTGTGCATACCCCTCTCTGGGTGCATAGCCACCCCTACTTGCTGGTGCTGGTGGCGGCAGGCTGACGGCTGCCAAGGAGTGCTGGTGCCGATCGGGCGGTGGCGGTGCAGAATAATATCCTGTGTGGGTACTTTGTGGCAAACGGTTGTAAGGCGTACCTCCATAGCCACCTTGGCCCCCGTACAGCTGGTTTGCTCCATGGCCAAATGGTGCATGCGCACTGAACATTGCACTCAACTCCTGTACCATATCACTTCTGCTCATGGGAGCATCCACACTTGCCCTATGTGCTTGAAACTTCTGTTGCCTCCTAGGGGCTGGCTGTGCTGTGCCCTCTGCTTGTGCCATCCTCTGAAATGCCCTACACTCATGCATAGCATGCCCTACATGGCCTGGAATAGTGCAAGGCCGGTCCACGTACACAACCTTCGTGCTCTCGTCTGCTCTACTAGACGCACCTGAGGCCTTAGTGTGTGTCACATCCTGCATCATGGACTTAAACACTAAATACTTCTGTGCCAGCTTGACACACACCTCGAACGTCACTGTGCCATCTAAGAGTTGGTGCTCAAGCTCCCGTGCCAGCTGAGGGCAATTCTTAGTTACTGCTCGGAGCAAATTAGACTTGGCCACTTTCTCATCTACACCTGCTTCTTTGACCATGCGTCTAAAGCGCATGGCAAATGCAGCCACATCTTCACCTGCCTTCAACTCTACGCTCTCCACCTCCTTACGTCCACTACCCTTAAGGTAATCAAAGCGCTCTCTGATCGCACCTAATGTCTCTTCAAGGAGTGCATCCTCACCAGCACCCTCTGCACGAGCTGCAGACATTATCACCTCCTTACACTCTGCAAACCACTCGGCAGCAGCAGACTCATAAGGGAAAGCCCTTCTGGCCAATACCTCGAACAACCGTGCAGATGTAGTGCTGCTGGAGATCTTGCAGCTGAACCACCAAGCATCCAACTCATGTGCATACTTCTCCAAATCATCTCTTCCACTCTCACCATAGAAAACCGGAGGGTCTGCCAGTATTGGCATGTCGTCGTTGTCTATGTAAGCTGGGTTAATAAACTCAAAGTTCACAGCCTCCTTAGCAGGGGTCTCAAACTGCTCACCTGCTGATAGCTCTGAATTGGGTGAATCTCTTGCACTTAGATCACCTGAACAATCGTAATTATCTGTTACCGGTTCTAAACCTTGCAAGCGCAAGCTTTTCCTGCTTATACTCTCTTTCACAATAAAAACCCTGGGGAGGAGTTTTCTGACGGCGGCAGCCACACTCACACACTCTCACAACACCTCAGTATACCATAATGTGCATAATTTATCATGCAGTATGCTCAGTAGCACGCGATGGACGCAGATCGGATACCTATATATTTTTTTGTTGTTGTGGTCTTATGACCTTTTACGAATATTTTGTTTTGTTTTGCGCTCCTGAGAGCTTGAATGCATGATGCAGGTCATGCTTACACACATGCAGCTACACAACAAGTTACGCCAATGTTTGGCGCCAGAATGTTTGCCCGTTTGGCTGTGTGCAGATAGTTTGCCTCCGTAGGCAGCAAGCAAGGAGAAATTCTCCTCTATGGGCCGGAACTCATAATTGTCTCTAGAGATCTGCCCAAGTGCAACTCCATCAAGTATGCCCGTAGGCCTATCTATCTATCTAACCCAACAAGATCGCACGAACCGCTTATGGCTCTTTTGGCGTGTTGACGTTGAGGTTGTACGTCACGGCGTAGTGCCCTTCGACCGCGTTGAAGGACTGTTGGGTGGCCCGGCTCAGTGCAGCTATCATGCCTGCCAGCATCTGTGGTCCCTCTTCGGCAACGGCCACGCGGGCCTTCTTCGCTGCCGGTACGATGGCCCCAGCTGCTGCTGGCTGTGCCGGCATCTGCCGCCTCCATTCCTGCTTGCTGCACTCCAGGTTTGTGTGCTTGGGCGGCGCTCCAGTCCACCGGTGCCAGTCTGAGCGGCATGACTGGCCGTCCGGATACTCTTGCCGAAGGGCCATGCGGCTTGCTGGGCTGCAGTTTCCCCGCAGGTCAAGCACCTTGTAGTGTGCTGGGCGTGGCACTTCCACCCAGCTGGTTGGCTGGTCGCAACGACCACGGCCACGGCCAATCCGGTTGCCACGGCCACCATTGCCGCGACCGCGGTCACCTTGCTGCGGCTGCTGCTGTGAGGGCTCACCCAAGAGATCCTGTTCCACAACCTCCATGTGCTCATCATATGGGCCTGGAGCATTGAGGGCCTCGTCGGCCAAGTCTGCCATGCTTGCCTACAGGTAAATATGGGGATCAGCGTGATCAACATGCTCATGTTTATCACCTGTCTGAGTGTGCGCAGGTCATGAGTCACAGATCATTCAATGTATGCAACATGGTGTGGTGCACTATCGGTGTGCCCCTAGTGCGGGACTATGTGAAGGCAGCGGTGCGTCTTGCCCCGTCCTGCCATTCACGAGCATCACTCACATTGCACGGTCCCCTTGTTAAAATACATTCCACCAACCACCCACGGCGCCCAGTTAAGATTATGTAATTTAACCTATCACCATTGCCACTGCCGTGCTGCTAACTTGCCTGTGAAGGCTTGTGTCATGGTGGTTAAGATATTATGATATCTACCTCATTGCCGACACCAGGCTGCATGCAGCCTCCTAACCTCCCTTTGTGAGATTTAAGACTCAAACGAAAGGGTTCCTTGTTATGTTATGGGTGCCTGCAATGTATCTACTTTAACTACAAGTGCAGGCGCTATACCGAATATAGTGTTACGTGATCTTACGTTGTGCTCTTAATCATGCAGTACTCTTCCAGGCAGTGTACTCGTGCGTACACATGGTGCTGGCATGGCGCGAATGGCCCTCAACCTTGCTATTTGAAATGGGGATGTGTTTATGAAGACCAGGTTGCTATCTCCTGCTCTTTTAGTGCTCTCTGATAACTCATGGGCTTCCATGTCTTGTCTTAATGCAGGTGCTTTAGTGCAATCCTTCTTTACTTCTCTTGCAGAACGAGTGATCATCTGTTCAACTCCTGGTGGAGCTCTCCCCCCCTCGCACAACAATGCTACATTAATTGCCTCCTTGTGATGGACCGTGCTCATGCTCATGATGCTCAGTGCGTGCAACATATGACAAAGGTATATACGCACGTGTGTGGGACCAGATAAGGTCATCATTTGTGCCAGTGTGATGAGTGTACAGCAGAGGTACAGGCTCATATGAATCCCGACTACTTTACTTGGGTCGCAACTCCCAG
>PUKR01000244.1 GCA_003552365.1 Syntrophomonadaceae bacterium | reverse complement strand
ATATCTGCCATCCAGTCCCTGACATTTAAGGGGAGGCGGCCAAGTGACTGCACGGCATCAACGTGAAAAAGCAGCCCGGCCTTCTTTTTTTTGATTAACGGCCCTATCTCTTGCAGTGGCTGGATGGTCCCGACTTCATTATTAACATGCATGATGCTAACCAGGATGGTTTCATTGCTGATAGCTTCCGAGACATCATCAGGGTTCACCTGCCCCTGTTTGTTTACCGGCAGGTAAGTGACCTTGAATCCTTCCTCTTCCAGGAATCGGAAGCAGTTTAATACGGAAGGGTGTTCTACCCGGCTGGTTACCAGTTCCGCTCCCCGCCTGCGATTGCGCAGGGCAGCACCTTTTATGGCCAGGTTGTTTGCTTCAGTACCTCCGGAAGTGAAAAATATTTCAGTATCCCTGCCGCTAAAAAAGGGGGCAAGTTGCCGCCTGGCTTCTTCGATATATCTTTCTGAGGCCAGGCCTTTTTCGTGCATTGCGGAAGGGTTCCCGTAACACTCCCCGGCCACCTTACCCATTAGTTCTATGACTTCAGGATAAGGACGTGTGGTTGAACTGTTATCCAGGTAAATTTCAGGCAATTTTATCCCCCTAATTAAAAAACCCGGGTTGCCCCGGGTTTTTAGCAGGTTCAAGGCAACTTTTATACAGCGACGACTTCTTTAACTTCCTTAACTTCCTGCATTAAAACTTTTTCAATTCCCTGTTTCAGGGTTATTTCCGACATCGGGCATCCTCCGCAGGCGCCGGTAAGGCGGACTTTTACAATCCCGTCGTCGCCTACTTCAACCAGCTCAACGTCGCCTCCGTCCCGCTGTAAAGCCGGCCGGATTTTATCAAGTGCTTTTTCTACCTGTTCCTTCATTTCTTCTATATGCCTCCTTATTTTCTTCAGCATCAATATATTAGCAAACCGGAATGTTATAAACAAGTTAACGGTATTGCCGTAACCATAGTATAACATATTTTTTCTTCGCTGGTTAAACCGGTTTTACTCCTTTCATCGATTTATCGATAAATTGACAGTGTAACCTAAATCACTCATAATATTTACACAGTGCAAGGAAGCAAACAATGGCTATTAATTAACCAGGGGAGGAATCAACAATGACGACGAATGAAAAGGCAGCGAATGAAAAAATATATGACATGGTTATTTTAGGCGGTGGGCCTGCCGGCGCTACTGCTGCCCTTTACGGGGTGAGGGCCGGTTTATCGGTGGTCATCCTTGAAAAAATGAGCCTGGGCGGTGAAATTATTACCACCGATCGCCTTGACAACTTTCCTGCCTTTCCGGAAGGCATTTCCGGGGCCGAATTTGGGATGCTTCTTGAACAGCAGTTAAATAATCTTGCAGTCCCGGTGTTTACTGCTGATATAGAAAAAGTGGAGCTGGAAGGCGAAGTAAAATATGTTGCTACAACAGCAGGTAATTTTAGCGGCAAAACTGTGCTGATTGCCACAGGTACCGAACCAAACCTGCTTGGAGTGGAAGGAGAGCAAGAACTGCTCGGGCGCGGAGTTTCCTACTGCGCCACCTGCGATGCCGCCTTTTTTAGAGATAAAGAGGTAGCAGTGGTGGGTGGTGGCAACGCGGCCCTGGAAGAAACTATTTTTTTGAGCCGGTTAGTCTCTAAAATTTACCTGATACATCGCCGCGATCAGTTTCGGGGGGTAAAAGGCTTGCAGGACAAGGTCTTAGAGCTGCCCGGAGTGGAAGTCCTCTGGAATACCACGGTCAGCAAAATTGAAGGGGGAGGTAAGGTTAGCGGTCTGAAGGTGAACCAGGAAGGCGAAGAACGCTTTTTGGAGGTAAGCGGCGTATTTATTTATGCCGGCAGGAGGGCAAATGCTCCCTACCTGGAAGGGGCAGCCCTTGAAACAACTAAAAACGGTTATTTAGAAACCAATGAAAAGATGGAGACTTCCCTGCCCGGGGTTTATGCGGCAGGAGACATCCGCAAAAAATACCTGCGGCAGGTGGTTACCGCAGCTTCAGACGGCGCCGTTGCCGCCAGTGCCGCCGCCCAGTTTATATTTTCCTGAGGGGGTTTTTAACCGGTGATCGATTATTTGGAAATCATAATCAGGCTGTTTTTGGCCATAGTCCTCGGGGGCCTGATAGGCTTCGAACGTGAAAGTCACAACAGGCCGGCCGGTTTTAGGACGCATATCCTGGTTTGCGCAGGTTCTGCATTAATCATGCTGATCTCTGCTTACGGGTTTACAGATGTGGTCGGTGAAGGACTGATAGCAGATCCAGGCAGGATTGCCGCCGGGGTGGTAACCGGGATCGGTTTTATCGGGGCCGGTACCATCCTGCAGCAGCGGGGCAGTATCAGGGGCCTTACTACAGCCGCTACAATTTGGGTGGTTTCAGGAGTGGGCCTCGCGGTAGGTATAGGCTTTTACACAGGAGCCATAGCAACCACCTTATTCGTGCTGGGCAGTTTACTCACCCTGAGGCGGTTTGAACGAAAATATTTTTCAAAGCGCCGCCTGAAAAGCTTGATGGTAAAAGCGGTAGACCGGCCCGGTTTGCTCGGCCGGATAGCTGCTACATTAGGGGAAATGAGTATCAATATTCGTAAAAGCAACCTGGGGGATCCCGAAGAGGAGGCCAATACCGGGAATGAATTGATCGACGTTGAATTCCTGGTTGAAACCCCCGTGGAATTGAATTTAAAAAGCCTATTCAACCGGCTTTACTGTCTTGACGGTGTAATCGAGGTGCAGTGGCAGGGAGAATCAATAAATCGCAAGGATTGCATGCCCGACTATGAACTGGACGTTTAGATCAGATGGATTCGAATAACAAAGTAAATAACAGCAATAACTAGCTAATGTCTCAATATACTCCCTCAAAAGGCTGTGAGGTTGCTGCAGGACTTCTGCCGGATTTGCCCTTATTCCTTAAACAAGATACGATATAGCCAAGGTCAGAGAAGGTCAGACAATTTTCTCTGGGGAAGGGCAACGTAAGATGGCAAATTTGACCGATTGCATAGAAGAATATCTGAAAAAATTGTTGGCTTTGAGTTCAGAACAATATATCGAAGTGCAGCGCCGCGAACTGGCCGGTAAATTTAAGTGTGTCCCTTCCCAGATAAATTATGTCTTAGAGCGGCGCTTTACAATGGAAAGAGGTTTTTTAGTTGAAAGCAGGCGCGGCGGGGGAGGATGTATCCGGATTTACCGGATCAGACCCGACCATGCCAGGCCCTGGCGTGAAGTAATTGAGGATCTATACCAGAAAGAATTTGATCCGGGCAAGGCCAGGGAAACGTTGAAAAGAATGTGTGATGAAAAGGTAATTTCAATGCGTGAAGCACGCCTGCTTGAAGCGATAATCCGGGACCGGGCTTATGAGCAAAGCGAAATTGAACTGGAAAAAACCAGGAAATTGCAAAGATCACTGCTCGGTGCGGCCCTGGAAGAGCTTTTAAAAGTAGGTTATTAATTACTTACCAGTTAGGAGTGCCAGGAATGCTTTGCCAGCAATGCCGGAGCAATGAAGCAAATATCCAGATTATTAAGAGCGTAGACGGGAAACAAACCGAAGAGTTCTTGTGCGAGGAATGCGCCCAGGAAAGGGAAGAGCTTGACTTTTCCTTTGAGCCGCAGTTTTCGTTGCACAAACTTTTTTCCAGCATGCTCAACCAGGGCCTGCTGGATGACCGTGAGTCAATGCTTGCCTCGAAAACCCAGTGCTCGGAATGCGGCCTTTCTTTTGCCCAGTTTAGCCAGGTGGGACGACTCGGATGCAAAGAGTGTTTTAACGTCTTTAACGAAAACCTGAAACCACTTTTAAGGCGCATCCATGCCAGTTCCACCCATAACGGCAAAATTCCT
>PUKR01000161.1 GCA_003552365.1 Syntrophomonadaceae bacterium | reverse complement strand
GCGACGTGCTGATCGCCGGTGTCTGTCGGCATCACGGTGCGCGGATCGTCACCCGTGACGAGCACTTCGGCCGCGTCGATGGGCTGGACGTGCTCGGGTACTGACCGTGGGTGCCCGTCAAACACCGTGGTCTCGGAACTGGTGCAGATCGACGTCGAGCGGCAGCTCGTCGAAATCATCGTCGGCTCCGGCGACGAGCGTCGCGTCACGTTCGTGGGCGAGCGCGACGGCATAGGCATCGGCGAGCGAGAGACCCCCGTCGGCTTTCACCCGGGCCGCCAGTCGCCAGTCGGCCGCATCGATCGTGAGTCCTCGCTGTTCAAGCGCACGGAGGTCACGGTCGGCCTCCCGCAACGACGCGGCCGTCGGAACGTCATCGACGCCCTCGAATCGGGCAACGAGGGAGAACACGTCGCTTGCGTTGGTCTCGGTCAGGTATCCGCGGGCATCGCCCGTGAAGACGTCGTTGAGAAGCTGGGCGACGGCTTCGTGGTCGGGTTCGCTGTAGAGGAACGCGATGATCGCCTCGGTGTCGAAGACGTACCCGCCGCTCATCTATCCGTGGACGGACGAAGCCGTTCAGTTCGGTCCGCTTCCCGACGTTTTTCGTTCTCCTTCATCTCACGAACCCGCGACAGCACGTCACCGGGATCGTGTTCGTCGGCGTGGATTCCATGGAGCTCATCCGGCGATGGCACGGGTTCGATGATGATGCGATCGTCCGCTTCGTAGACGAACACCTCGCCGGGCGTCTCGATGCCGAATTTCTCCCGGAGTTCCTTTGGGATCGTGGCCTGTCCCTTCTGCGACACGCGGACGACCGTTGGTTCTTTTGTACTACTTGTCATCGTTAGTTGTACATACAGTTTGCAGTATTACTAAACGTACGGGTTCGATGTCTCATCATGGATGGGCGCATACGTGTTCCGTGCAACTCGACTCGTCTTGCGTTCGACGGTGCAAACGGACGACAGCCATCCTGAACACTACCGACACCCCACATCCCCGCTTATAAACGGTCCACGTCCGGTCGGCACCCTCACGCCCGCGAGGACCGTATGCAAGTTCGAATCACAACCAACCTACACCCGACTCACACACAACAGGCGATAGACATGCGGTCGAGTTACGATCACCTTCCGATCGACCACCCACTTCGAAACCGAAAACGGCCGTCTGACCCGTGTCAGACGCCGGTGTGTGACACTTTCACAGGGGGTGTGGGACACACAAAGCACTTATAGGAGGCACCTGAAGTCGATAACACCCCCTACCCGCAGGCACGAACGAGTATCCAACACCGACCAAGTCCAGTAGGAACGTGATGATGGGATTGGTTCCCGCCGACATGGGCGCTCGGAAGGTCCGGAGAAAGACCGTGCACAACAACGGAAAACGAAACTAAACAATGACACGCGACAATAACGAAACACGAAAGAAGGCCAATGCGGTCTTCTTCTCGGTTATCATGGTCATCTCGATGGCCGCCATCGGTTTCGCTGCTGCGCCTGCTGCAGCAAACGATGCTGATGATGGCGATATCGAATTCGATGACCAGGTTCTCGATGGCGGAGAAGTAACGGCTAACATAACTGAACTAACTGGCGGCGATAACGCGACAGTTGTTGTCACCTACGAAACGGACAACGACAACATAACCATTGCTGGTGCTGACCAGTTCGAGGATGTTAGCGCCCCGGAAGAAGTCAGCGTTGAAGTAGAGGACGATGGCGGCTTCCCCGGTGAACACACGGTTCACCTGTTCAACCAGAATACTGGTGACACCCTCCTTGATGAAACCGATCCCGGCGACGAGATCGATCCTGATAACCCACTTGGTACTAATGACAGCGTTGGTGACCTCCAGCTCGATGAAGATACCGCGTACGTCGCTGATACGGATCGCATCTTCGCACAGGATAACCTTGACGAACAGCTCGTCTGGCAAGGTCAGACCGTCACCGTGACTGGCCTGAACGCAGGGGAAGATGTTCAGCTCCGCGAGCGCATCGATGATGACACAACGCGTCTGCGTGATGAACTCACCGCCGACGATGATAGTGTCGTGACGTTTGACACCGAAGACCGCAGCGAGGGCGACTACTTCCTCCGTGGTGGTGGTGCCAGCGGACAGAACGAGACCTTCGAGATTACGGAGCAGGATCTCGACGTTGAGTTCGACGAGGACACCGTGGACAACACGGGCGACACCGAAGTCGACATTGAAGTCGACTCCGTGCGCGGTAACTACGCACTGGACATCTCCGAGGCTGACGGCAACCTCGACGCGGACGAACTCGCTGACATCTTCGACGACTTCACCATTGTCGCCGAGGACGATGACGACGATATCGTGACGACTCAAACGATCAGTGACGGCACGTTCGTCGCCAACTTCAGCGACATCGATGAGGGTGACTACGACTTCGACTTCGAAGTCGTCGACACCACGGCTGAAGACAGCGCCTCGATCACCGTCGAGGACGGTGACGACCGCGAAGTCGACTTCGAGGACGCCCAACTGGACACGTTCCAGGGCAACCTCATGAACATCACGCTCGAAGCTGAGGGTGGCGCTGACGACGCGCGACTCGTCATTGGTAACGAAGACGACATCGGTTACCAGCTCAACACCACCGTCGACTTCGAGGGTGAAGACGAGATCTCCCTGCAGTTCAACACCTACGCCGCTGGTGGGAACTTCAGTACTGACGGTACGGTCCTGAAGGTCACCAGCGACGACGGCTCGATCACCAACGTATCCGAGTCGGGTACCATCGAGGGCGTTCTCGATGCTGGTGACTACGAGATGAACGTGAAGGCCGGTGGCGGCACCGACTACGAAGACGCCGTCGATGACCCGGACAACGTCGGCTCGCTCTTCATTGAGGAGCGCTCCACCGACGCGCTCAACACGTGGATCACCCCGAGCGATAACGACGACATCGAAGATGCGGATGACATCTTCGCCGGCATCGAGGCCGGTAACGTCACCCAGAGCGACACGGTCGCTCACGAGGACACCTTCATCCACCAGATCGAAGGAACCGGCTACGATGGACTCATCGAAGCGTTCATCGACGAGGACACTGGTAACTTCAGTGGTATCGACGACGAACTTGCCGCGTTCCAGTACGCTGCGACCAGTCAGAGCAGTGACATCGGACAGGACACCGACGATGACCTCAACCACTTCGACCTGCGCATCCGCGAGACCCGCGACAGCGCCGGTCCGAACGAGGTTCGCCTCCGTGTGAACCAGTCCGCGACCGACTACGACGTGATCCTTGACGAGAACAACATGTTCCTCGTCGCGAACACCGAGGACTTCGAGTTCTCCGAGGGTCCCATCCAGAACATGACCGCCGACGATGACAAGGAGGAGGACTACGAGTTCGACACGCGCTTCCGCAACCAGGACGTGCGTCTCCTTGACTTCGACGCGGACGACGACGAAGATCTTGAGGACGTCCGCGAAGAGCTGACGACCTCGTTCGACGTTGAAGAAGCGTTCTTCAACTTCGATCAGGACCCGTACAACGTGACCGCGTCTGACGACGTTGTCTTCGAGGGCGACACGAACGCCGCCCCCGGTACGGAAGAGGACATCCGCGTCCGCTCCACCGGTGACACCCGGCCACGGTTCAACATCAACGAGGAGTTCTCCGTTGATGATGACCAGAACTGGGCCTCCGATGAGTTCGACCTGAGCGAAACCAGCGACGGTGACACGTTCGAGGTCTTGCTGCGCAACACGATCGCTGTGGACGACCCAGAAGTTGACGGCAACGTCGTCGACGAGGTCGAGGATGTGCCAGCGACCTTCGAGGTCAGCGACCTTGACCCCGAAGACGCTGAAGTCGACCAGGGCGACCTGATCGACGTCTCCGCGACGATCACCAACACCGGTGACGAGGACGGCGAGAAGGATG
>PUKR01000179.1 GCA_003552365.1 Syntrophomonadaceae bacterium | reverse complement strand
GTGCTGGACCGCCTTAAAGAAGAATGCCACATTCCGGTCTGGCATGATGATCAGCAGGGCACTGCCCTGGTAACCCTGGCCGGACTGATCAACGCTTTAAAAATAGTCGATAAAAAGATTGATCAAGCCAAGGTGGTGTTAATTGGCGCCGGGGCAGCGAATATTTGTACAGTCAGACTGCTTATTGCCGCCGGTGTAAATCCTGAAAAGGTGATCATGGTGGACAGTAAAGGAGCGCTGCATAAAGGGCGTACCGAGCTAAAAGATAAACACCCGGTTAAATGGGAGCTGGCTCAAACCACCAACGGTGAAGGAGTCACCGGCGGGGCCGCAGAAGCCTGCAAAGGTGCCGACGTTTTAATTGGCCTTTCCAAACCCGGCCCTGACACGATCAAGAAGGAATGGGTGGAAAGCATGGCCAATGATGCAATTGTTTTTGCCTGCGCCAACCCCATCCCCGAAATTTGGCCCTGGGATGCTAAGGAAGCGGGAGCGAAAATAGTTTCTACCGGCCGTTCGGATTTCCCGAACCAGGTAAACAATTCGCTTGGCTTTCCGGCGATCTTTCGGGGCGTTTTAGATGTCCAGGCTTCGGGGATTTCTGATTCGATGTGTATTGCCGCAGCCGAAGAACTGGCGGCCTGCGCACCCGAAGGCGGAATGGATCCGGAGAAAATCCTGCCTACCATGGACATGTGGGAAGTTTTTCCCCGGGTAGCTACGGCTACAGCTATGAAGGCAATCGATGAGGGTTTGGCCCGGGTCATTCTCAGCCGCGATGAATGTTACAAAAAGGCAGAACAATTTATCAAGCGTGCCCAGGACCAGACAAAAGCGGCGATGGAACAGGGTTTTATTCCGGAACCGCCTGCCGAGTAGAGAAGGAGGAGGACAAGGAAAAAATGACCAGGGATCAAGTCGAAATGGTTGATATTTATATAATGGGTAAACGCTACCGGGTGCCCGAAACTTTAACAATCATTGATGCGATGGAATATGCCGGTTACCGGTTAACCCGCGGTTGTGGATGCCGGGCGGGGTTTTGCGGGGCCTGCGCTACTGTATACAGGATGGAAGGCGATTACGAGTTAAAAGTGGGGCTGGCCTGTCAAACCAAGGTGGAAAATGGGATGTACCTGGCGCAAATTCCCTTTTTCCCGGGAAGGAAAGCTAAGTATGAGCTGGAAGAAATCGAGCCATCGGTAGCACATTTCGCCCAGCTTTACCCGGAAGTATACCGCTGCCTGGGGTGCAGCTCCTGCAACAAGGTCTGTCCCCAGGATATTGATGTCATGCAGTATATCGCATACCTGCAGCGGGGAGATTTTGCCAAGGCTGCCGACCTATCATTTGACTGCCTGATGTGCGGGCTTTGTGTCTCACGTTGCCCGGCAAACATTGTCCATTACAATGCAGCGCTGGCAGGCCGCCGTCTTTACAGCCGCTACCTGGCTAAACCGGATCCTTTCCTGGCGAAAAGAGCCAGGGCAATTAAAGATGGAGAGCTTGATCAGGAAATTGATGAACTGGTCAATGCGGACAAAGAAAAACTGCAGGAACTATACAATAACCGGGAAATTGAAAAATAGGCCTGGAGAGGAGGAAGAGTTAATTTGGTTTATACACCGCAGTTGTTGGAATTGATGAAAAAAGTCGAAGAAACCAGGCCCTCCCGGGTCGGCGTTGATTATCCCCGGATGTCCCCTGAAGAGCGGCGGGATGTTTTGCAAAAATTTCACCCGGATTACATCGAAGATGGATTTCGGGAAATAAAAGTAGGCGTCAACCAGGGAGCGCGTATGCCCAATGAAATGGCTGATGTATTTGAATCTTACAGCCGCCTGGGCGATTTTAAGCTGGATATATCCACCGATCCAGACTACGATGTTGACGTGTTAATTATCGGCGGAGGCGGAGCGGGTGCTTCGGCAGCCCTGCAGGCCCATGAAAATGGAGCAAGTGTTCTGCTTGCTACCAAGCTGCGCTTTGGTGATGCCAATACAATGATGGCCCAGGGTGGAATTCAGGCTGCCGATAAGGAAAACGATACCCCGGCGATCCATTATCTTGACGTTGTCGGGGGCGGGCGCCTGGAGAATATCCCCGAGCTGGCCAGGGCCCTGGTTATGGATGCTCCCCTGGTGATTAAATGGCTGGAAGAACTGGGAACGATGTTTGATAAAAAAGAAGATGGCACTACGATTACCGGGCACGGCGGGGGCACTTCCCGGAAACGGATGCATACTGCGAGAGATTACACCGGTGCTGAAATAATGCGTACGCTCCGTGACGAAGTTTATAACAAGGGGATTAACGTAGTTGAATTCAGCCCGGCTGTGGAAATAATTTTAGATAGCCATGGCAGGGCCGCCGGGGCAGTTCTGTTCAACTTAGAAACCGAAGAGTACGAGGTGGCCCGGGCCAAAACTGTAATTATCGCTACCGGGGGATCGGGGAGGCTGCATTACCGGGGCTTTCCGACCAGCAACCATTACGGAGCTACCGCTGATGGCCTTATTTTAGGCTACCGGGCAGGGGCGGAAACGATTTATGCCGATTCGATTCAATACCATCCTACCGGCGGCGCTTACCCGCCCCAGCTTTTAGGGCTGCTGGTTACCGAAAAAACACGCGGCCTGGGAGCAACACCGCTTAATATTAACGGAGAACAGTTTGTTTACCACCTGGAGACCAGGGATGTTGAATCCTCGGCAATTATCCGTGAATGCGAAGAACGCGGCCTGGGAGTTCCGCTTCCCACCGGGATAGATGCGGTTTGGCTTGATTCTCCGTTGATCGAAATGATTCACGGTGAAGGTACTATTGAGCGACAGCTGCCGGCAATGCTGCGCCAGTTTAAACGTTTTGATGTTGATATTCGCAAGGAACCGATGCTGATTTACCCGACCCTTCACTATCAAAACGGGGGGCTCCTGATAGATGATAATGCTCGATCTACCGTTGAGAACCTTTTTGTGGCCGGAGAAACTGCCGGTGGTATTCATGGGACCAACCGCTTAATGGGCAATTCGCTCCTTGATATTCTAGTATTCGGTCGCCGGGCCGGTAGAAATGCGGCGGCAAAAAGTAAGGAAATACCTGCTCCAGAGGGCATGAATTTAGATCACGTAAGTTCCTATAACCGGGAATTGGAACAAAGCGGTGCGGGAGACGGGCGGGTTGGCCCAATACTTTTACCGCACTATACTCACCGGTAACCGTGGAGCGATCAGTTAATAAAGGAAGTCTACCCCTGGAAGGCCTGGTAGTGCTTGATTTTACCAGGTTACTGCCGGGGCCTGTCTGCACCATGCTCCTCGCCGATTACGGCGCGGAGGTAATTAAGGTTGAAGATGTCCGGGGTGGGGATCCGGCAAGATATGCTGGAAACTCTTCCGGTAAAAGCGCACTTTTTTACCAGGTTAACCGCAACAAAAAAAGCATTGCCGTAAACTTAAAAAACGATTCCGGCAGAGAAGCGGTTAAGAAGATAGCTGCCCGGGTAGATATACTGGTGGAAGGATTTCGCCCGGGGGTGATGGAAAGACTCGGCCTTGGATATGAAGACTTGAGCAAAATAAACGAGCAGTTGATTTATGCTTCCATCAGCGGATACGGAAAAGAAGGGGTTTACCGGAACCGGGCAGGGCATGACCTTAACTATTCTGCTTTAACCGGCCTGCTTGATTTAAGTGCCGAAGAAGATGGTCCCCCTGTAATGCCGGCGGTACAAATCGCCGACATTGCCGGGGGTTCTTTAATGGCTCTAAACGGGATCATGTTTGCTTTATTCAAGCGGATGCGGGAAGGTAAAGGCGAACATGTAGATGTTTCGATGGCCAGGGGGCTGCTTCCATTTTTGGCTTATGCCGCTTCTGGGCAGGTTGAAAGCGGTGAACTGCCGCGCAGGGGCAAAGGTTTAATCACCGGAGCACTG
>PUKR01000115.1 GCA_003552365.1 Syntrophomonadaceae bacterium | reverse complement strand
TACCTGGTTGTCGGTGCAGCCGGTGCAATAGCTACTCTTTCAGCTTACCAGGCCGGCCGCTATTATGATCTCGGGTTACTGCCTTCCCTGGCGGTTGGTTTCGGGGCGGGCATGTTTTGCGGTTTAGTCGGGGCTTTTACAGGATCGAAGATAGCCCGTTCAGTTAAACTCAGGTTATGGGAAGCCGGTCGTATGGCCGCCCGCATTTCAAGGGGCGATTACCGGGCCAGGCTGGCCCAGGGACCCGACGATGAAGTCGGCTGGTTGGAGGAGCAGTTAAACCAGATGGCCGCACAGCTGGAAAAAGCTGTCGCTTCTTTGCGGGACTTAGCTGAACAAAACCGCCGCCTGGGAGAAGAGGCGGGCCGCGGTGCCGTCCTCGAAGAAAGAATGCGCCTGGCCAGGGACCTTCATGATACTGTAAACCAGCAGCTGTTTGTTTTAGCAATGCGCTCAGCAGCCTTAAAGCAACGCCTTGAACGGATGGACTCAGGAGCTGCAAGCCTGGTTCCCGAAATGGCAGAGCTGGAAAAAATAGCCCGGGAAGCGCACAGCCAGATCCGGGAACTGATCTTGCAGATACGTCCGGTAACTTTAGAAAAAGAAGGCCTGGGTGCCGCCTTAAACGAATACATCAAAAATGTGGGTGAACGGGAAGACTGGGAAATCATAATTAATATTGATCAATCAATATTTCCGGATAGTAATCTCGGTGAAGGCTTGTTTCGCATTGCCCAGGAAGCTTTAAATAATATCAGCAAGCATGCTGATGCCGGGCAGGTAAAAGTTGCCCTCTCCAGGAAAGAGGGCTATATAGAACTAATTATTGCTGATGATGGTGTTGGTTTTGACCTGAAGGAGACAGTTGATCCTACCACGGTGGGCATCTCTGGAATCAAAGAGCGGGCTGCGCAAATGGAGGGAACTGTAAATATTGAATCGGCCAGGGGGGAGGGAACCAGGCTGAAAGTAGTGGTTCCTGAAAGATCCGGCATAGAGGAAAGGAGCGAGTGAAAGTGATAAGGGTCATGCTGGTTGATGATCACGGAATGGTCCGCGAGGGGCTTAAATATTACCTGGATGTGGAAGATGATATCGAAGTAGTAGGAGAAGCGGGTGATGGTAAAGAGGCGGCTGAACTGGTTTCCGGGTTAAAGCCGGATGTGATTTTAATGGATTTGATCATGCCCGGCACTGACGGTGTGGAAGGGACAAGGCTGTGCCTCGAGGCCAGTCCCGGTTCAAAAGTGGTGGTATTAACCAGTAAGGCTGAAGACGATATGGTATTACCGGCTGTAAAAGCCGGGGCGCTTTCTTACCTGCTCAAAGATGTGTCCGCCGAAGAGCTGTCTGCTGCCATTCGTAATGCCGCAGCCGGCAAGCCCACCCTGCACCCGATGGCTTCAACCCGGATGATGCAGGAAGTGAGCGGCGACAGGGAAAAGGCACTTGAACCGAACCAGATCAGCCCCCGGGAGATGGAAGTGCTTAAACTGATAGCCGTTGGTTATGGTAACAGGGAAATTGCCGAAGAGCTTTTTATCAGTGAGCGGACGGTAAAAACCCATGTTACCCACCTGCTTGAAAAATTAAATCTTCGAGACCGGACCCAGCTGGCCATCTATGCTTATCAGAATAACATTACTAATTAATAAGAGGGTATTTACCCGCAGCCGGATAAATTTTGCCCCTAACAAATATTGCTTTGAAGTGCTATAATCGAACAGGTAAAATATGCTCTTGTCACTAAAGGAGTTTTTCTCTTGATGGAAAAAAACCGGGAAGAAAAAGAGGAAATAAGAGAAGAAAAAACAATGCCTGGCACAGCCCTGCCCTGGTTGAAACAGATCCTGCTGGTGATCCTTTTAACTTTAGTTATCAGTGTTTTAGTGGTGCAAACTTATGATATAAATGATGTCTCCATGGAGCCTACTTTTGATCCCCGGGGAAACCGGGTTCTGGTCTTTCTTGCTCCTTATCACCTTGATCATGTTCCCGATCATGAAGACATCGTGATTATTGACAGCAGGGTGGAACGGAAAAGAACTTTCCTGGACAAATTCCTGGACAGCCCCCTTGTTTCTATTATCAGGGGCGAACAAAACGAGCACCTCTGGGTTAAGCGGGTGATTGGGCTGCCCGGGGACAAGCTCGAATATGAGGACGGGAACGTTATCCGTAACGGGCAGGTTTTAGAAGAAGATTATGTTAAAGGAGAAATGCAATCCGGTTTTCAGTCGCTCGAGGTACCTGAAGATCATATTTTTGTAATGGGTGACAACCGTAATAGCAGCAGTGATAGCAGAAGCATCGGCCCAATCCCTACAGAAAACATCCAGGGCCGGGTGATCTTAAGATTTTTTCCATTCGATAAAATAACTACCTATTAAAACCCTTTACGGCTCAGCTTTGCCCGGGTTTTCCCGGCTTACAGGGCGCCGGGGAACCATAAGGCAGCTCTGGCAGTCTTTTAAGTAGATGTGTGTACAGCGGGCAGGTAAGAGTTTAAAAAGCGGCAGGTTATATTAAAGTGTTTTACGGGAATTCAATTATAGTTATTTAGAGAGGCGGGCCTTTAAGTGATGAGCAGAATGGATAAGCATAAGGAGAAAAAACGAATGGGTTTCTTGCCCAGGTTATTAATAATTGTCCTGATCGTTATTTTATTGACCGGTTTTGTCGGCGCTTTCTACCCTTCTGTTTTTTTTAGTGCTGCAGATTTCCCGGCCGGTCTTTCCGGGAGTGGCGAACAGCTTCCCTTTAGCGGCGCTAATTTTTTGGATCGCTTCCGGCAGGATAAAATCAATTTTGTTATTCTCGGGTTTGACAGTTATGATTCCCGGGAAGGCAAACAAAGCCTGGCCAGGCCGGACTCAATTATAGTTGCTTCACTGGATGTTCGTTCGGCGAAGGTGGCGATGGTCAGTATTCCCCGGGACAGTTATGTCCAGATCCACGGGACAAGCACCTACGATAAAATAAACCACTCATACATGCACGGATATTACCGGGCGGCGGAAGGTGAAGACCCGTTTGACAGCGCTCTGCGGACAACCCTGCTTACTGTCCGGGATTTTATGGGCGGGGTGCCCTTGCACGGCTATATCAAGCTTGATATGGCGGGGGCCGAAGATATTGTAGACAGCATCGGTGGGATATACCATGAAGTTGAATTTGATGTGCGTTCTGATTTTGGACGGGGCCGGGTACTGGTGGAGGAAGGGTACCAGCTGCTGGATGGCAAAAAATTTCTTCATTACGTCAGGAACCGTGCTGATGCCCAGGGCGGCGACCGGGGCAGGGCCGGGCGCCAGCAGGAAATGATGATAGTTTTGCTGGATCAGATCACGGAGCCGCGAGGGATCATCCGTGCTCCCGCACTTTACAGGGCGGTTACAAACAGTGTGGAGATGGATCTGAATAAGCTTCAACTGGCGGGCCTGGGCCTGTTTGGGTTAAGGGTGGATCCTTCCGAAATTGAATCTTACGTGCTGGGCGGACGTGGCCAGCTTTCTTACCGGGACGGTCAGAATATTTATTACCTGGTAATCGACGAAGATTACCGGGTAGAAGTAATTGAAAAAGTGTTTGGAATTAAAGTGGATCACAGGGCGATGCCCACTTTGGAAGGGCCTATGGTTGAAGACGAACCGGAAGAGCCTGAACCGGATCCGGAAATTGAACCTGAGGAAGAAGCGGATCAGGAGCCGGTGGAAGATCCTGAACCTGGACAAGATGATCCGGTTGAAGAGGATCCTGAAGAAGAGAAGCCGGTCGAGGAAGAACCGGGTGACGAAAACGGGGATGCCGAAGAAGAGCCTGTGGAGGAAGAGCCGGCTGAAGAAGATGAAGAACCAGCTGAGGATGAAGCGGAAGAAAAAGAAGATGATGACAACGGAGATACGGATTAAAAGGAAATTTTTAGACAGGTAAAGCCTGTTAGAAAATGCGATAATTAAAATGTTTTTAATTTCAGCG
>PUKR01000139.1 GCA_003552365.1 Syntrophomonadaceae bacterium | reverse complement strand
TGTTCGGCTACCGGTCCACGTGTCGAATTCGGTGAGCGCAGCCGTGACGCTGCCGTGCTGGTCGCGGGCGAAGCGGACGACTTCTGCGCCGAGGTGTGTGAGTGAGTCGCCGTTGGGTTGGTCGTCGACGAGGTTCAGCAGGATTGCGCCGCGTCGCCCACCAGAAATAGCGTTGATGACGTTGTCAGCGTACACGGTGTCGGTGTCGCCGTCGGCTGCGAGTGCGAGTGCGTACCCGAGGTAGTTTTTCGGGTGGTTCACGGGGAAACTCCCGTCGGTGAGTCGGTGCGTGGTTGCTTGGAGTCGCACTGCGTCGATCGTCGTGGAGAACTCACCGGCCCCCGTAACGCGAGCAGGTTCAACGACGCGTGCTGTTTCCGTGTCGTCGACGGCGATGACGCCGATGTTGAGGTTCCTGGCTTGCGCGCGTGCCGTTCCGGTGATACTGGGGGCTGGCGCGGCGACGTACCCGAGGTTGACTTCGGGGAGGTGCGCGTGCGCTTGCGTGATGCCGCGAGCGACGTCCGCAGCGGCCGGGTTCGTGTTGTGGCCTTTCGCTTCGATCACTGTGACTGGTGTCGTGGCCGCGTCGCCGTTCAGCACCTCGGTTGCTGGCATGCCAACACCAAGCAAGTCGGGCTCGCCGGCAGCGAGTCGGATCGTGTTGTACGGCGCGAGCCGGTCACGAAGCGCCTGCGGAATAGTCCACCCACCCCACGTGGACTGCGTGAACTGCGTTTCCGTGACCGCGTACTGATCCGGGCTCGTGTCGAGATCTGGGTACAGCGTGTCTTTCGCGGCAGCAAGCACCGTTGGCTCGGCGAGCGTGACTGCCATTATCTTGTCCACTGACGGGCAGATGATATAGTTGAGGGTCGAGATACCCGCTACTCACAGCGTACTCGCAGGCACCTCACCGAATACGATTATAGGATCGACGACTCAACAACTCCGCATGGAGGTCGGTCTCGTCAGCTGTACGAAGAGTAAGCGTGTGGTGGCGGCGAAACCGAAGGATCTGTATCTTGAGTCGGCGTTTTTCAGAAAGGCGCGCCAGTACGTTGAACTGAATCACGATGCGTGGTATATTCTCTCTGCGAAACACCATCTACTCGATCCTGACGGAGACCCGATCGAGCCGTACGACGAGACGCTGAGCGGCGCGACCGTGGATACGAAACGAGAATGGGCAGAAACCGTGTTCAAGCAGTTACGAGCAGAAGACTTGCTTGCGGACGAGAATCGGTTCGTCTTCCACGCTGGGCGAGATTACCACGAGGAACTCACACCGTTGCTTTCCGAGACGAATGTTGAATTCTCGGTGCCGACGGACGGGTTGCAGTTTGGTGAAACACTCGCGTGGTATAACGATCAGCTCTGAGGCTCCCCGATATGGTGGTGGGTTGCTGAGATGCGGAACCGGTGTGTGGGACGTATGATGCGTGTGCGTTCCGGCTTGAGGCGTTCCGTAATGCTGGGTTACGCGATCCGATCGCGTACGTAGAGCGGCGTGAACGCTCGTGATTCTGTTCAGGTGTTTGTGTGGCAGTCGTGGTTCTGAGTGGCCGAGTGAGAGAGTAGCGTATTGTAACGGTACAGTGTAGCCCTGCGTTCACAGCAGTCTCAGAGTCGCCCGGTGTCGACGGCAGTGACGAGTGATGACTCTGCGGCGCGCCAGTCGGCTTCCGCGTCGGCGAAGACGCGCTTGGCGCGTTTGTTGGCGTCGTTCACTACGTCGTTGACGTCGAGTCCGACGATGCTGCCGTCGGAGACGCGTTGGACGCCGTCGATGAACACGTCACGAACTTCGTTGCTGCTGGCGGCGTATACGAGGTTGGGGATCGCCGTGTGGAACGGGGTTTGAACCGTGGGGGTGACGCTTGCGTGCTCCATGTCACAGATGACGACGTCGGCGCGCTTGCCTGGTGAGAGCGATCCGACGCTGTCGGCAATTCCGAGGGCGCGTGCTCCCCCAATCGTGGCCAGTTCGATTGCGCCGGCCGCGTCGAGGGCTGTTGGATCGCCGCGGTCCGCTTTCGCCAACATCGCCGCTGTACGGACTTCACGGAGCGCGTTGTGGCCGCCGGGACCCGGTGCCTGATCGGTGCCGAGACCGACAGCCCCGCCGTGGTCGTGGTACTCGACGATCGGGGGGACGACGCCGTCTATCGCCGTGATCGACGAGGGGCACCCGACCATCCGGACGCCGGCTTCGGCGATCCGTTCGCGCTCTTCGGGTGTCGCCCCGTGTAGGTGGGCGGCGAGCAGGTGGTCCCCGAGGAGCCCCTTGTCGTCCAGCACGGCAACCGTCGTTGAGTCGGTGCCGTATCGAGCGGCGATCTGGCGGCGTTCGCGGTCGCCTTGTGCGACGTGCATGTGAACGGTTCGGTCGTGGATTCGTGCCTGCTCGGTGATCGATTTGAGGAGGTCGAGTGGAATCATGTCCAACGCTTGCGGGCCGTACGCCGGCCGGATTAAGGGGTCGTCGCCGAAACGCTTGAACAGGGTCTCGGAGCGGGTTATCGATTCTGCGGCCGCGTCACGGTCGAACGGGTACGTCTCGTCCGGTGCGATATCGGCGCGGTCGTCCGGGACCGCGTTTATTGTCTCGGTGGCGCTTATTCGGAGTCCGAGTGGTTGGTAGACGTGCGAAACCAATTCAGCGACCTCGCTCGCGTACTCTCCCAGTGTTGTCGTGCCGGACAGCAGTGCTTCGATCGCTGTGAGCTTCGCGCCGACGATGCCGTCCTCGGCGGTCATGTGGTCGCTAATTGGACCGAGTGCGCGGGTCATCCACTCGATTTCAGGGACGTCTTGAGCCGCGCCGCGGAGCAAACTGTGTCGGCCGTGGACGTGAGCGTTCACGAGTCCTGGAAGCGTGAGACACCCGTCGCCGTTGACGATGTGGTCGGCGTCAGCCGTCTCGACGTCTGCCGTAGGGCCGACGTAGGTTATCTCGCCGTCGATCCAGCCGACCGCACCGTCGTCAACGATCCCGAGATCACCGGTCGATCCGGGTACCCCCGGATCCATCGTGACTAACAGTGTGTCCGTGACGAGGGTGTCCATGCGAAGGCACCTGGCAACCCGTCAGAAAGAACCTGTCGGTGGTAATGAAAGCGTGGTGATGCTTGAGGGGTTCCGAAACGCCGGGTCACGCGACCCGATCGCGTACGCTGAGCGGCCGGAGGTCTTGTAATTCGTTGCTAGTTGGCTTCAGTTCGGACGGAAAGACCACTCACCAGAGCGACTCAATACGTTGCTCGATTGCTTCGAACACCGTTGAGTACACGTCGAGCGGGTGGAGTGAAGCGAGGTCGAGATCTGAGACTTCAGTGCCGGTTGGTGGTTCGTGAAAATGGAGCCGGGTGTTGTGTGTATTTGGATGCCGATCCCAGCGACACTCCCAGTGAGTGTTGTCTCCCCGGCTCTCAACGTAGTGGATAGAAAAATCACCCGTAGTGAACCATCGAATATCGACTCTGGCGTTGGTGACGGTGTCGGGATATCGCTCAGTATCAAGCGTTGCGATGAGCAATCGTGGTTCGTACGAATCTGGATCGAACCGGGTGTCAGCAACGAGTGGGTCCGTCGTCAATTGTCGTTCAAGCAGGCGTAACGTTTGTCGATCGGTCGGACCTGTCGAGTCAGCGGCTGCGTCCTCCGGAGGCGGACTCATTTCAGGCGGGGATTAGGTGCCCGTCGTTCTGTGAGAGTTGGCGGGCGAGTTCGTAGAGTCGAATATCTCGAATGATCCCCTGCCAGTCGCTTACTGTGGTCATGCGGTCGTGGATTGTCTCGTGGTCCTCGGCGTCGAACACCGCAACGGTGGCTGGATCGGTAGTGCCGAATTCGGTTTCGTACTCCGTCCGCTGCTGTTCAAGCGCTTCGACGCGGCCGATGATCGCATCGACAGAGAGATCAGTGGCGATTCGACTCGCCTCTTGCCATTCAAGATACCCCTCATTTCGCTCGTACGTGGCCGG
>PUKR01000042.1 GCA_003552365.1 Syntrophomonadaceae bacterium | reverse complement strand
TCTCTGCCAAGATCACATTCCCCTACTCTGTGCCAAACACCAACCCCCATTTGTTGTCAGGGGGACGGGGTTGTTGACAACTTTTTTGCCTAAAGCCCACAATTGTTGTCAGGGGGACGGGGTTGTTGACAACTTTACAGGTTACACAATCTCATTAAAATAATCGCACCATTGACCTATAGCCATTCAACCTATAAGAACAACATCATTTTTAGTTTTGCTGCAAATAAGAAGAAAATGCTAAATAATTCAAGTATGGCAGCCATTTACAGCACATTATAGACCTTAAGCAGTTACCTCTTCTGCAAGTACACCAATCCTTTAACTGCAAAAAATGATGCTGAGAATAAAAAGTTGTCAACAACCCCGTCCCCCTGACAACTTTTTTTGGTGTTGACACCTGTAATTAAAACCGCTTTCATTTTAGCCTCCCGGTAACGTGGAGTCAAATTAATACCAGTCGCAAAAATATAATGACAAAATGATAGTTATGGCTTATAATATATTTAACAACAGGAATAATTCAACACTTTAAGCATCTAGGGAAAGGGGGTTAAAGCAGTATAAAGAGGACGGGATAACTTTGTCAGCTTAAGATAAAAATATTTTAAGGAGGCTTTTTGCAAATGGCAGACTTTAAAGAAATTATGGATAACCTTAACAAGAAAATTGAGGAAGCGGATCCCTCGAAAATGAAAGGGGTCAGCGCAGTTTACCAATTCGATCTTTCCGGTGACAATGGAGGCATCTTCCATGTAACCGTTGATGACGGGAAGCCAGCTGTGGTTGAGTCAGAACACGATAATCCCAATATTACAATTACCATGGCAGCAGATGACTTTAATGATCTCTTAGACGGCAAGTTAAATGCTACTTCGGCATTCATGGCCGGAAAATTAAAGGTAAAAGGTGATATGTCGCTGGCAATGAAACTGCAAAGCCTGGTCAGCTAAACCAGTTAAGAAAAATTAACACTATTATTAACCAGCGAATAAAAAGCAGTGCTCCTTTGCTAAATAGGTAGCGCTGCTTTTTTTAGAAATTTTATAAACAGGCGACTTACCTTATTTGCAGCCAGCTGCCGGTTCTAAATTCTATCAACAAGTTGATCCGAAAATAGTCGAACCGCATTGATATATACCTGCTCAGCCAGCTTCTCCAGATCCTGCCCCAGGGTAAGGGCTGCCCGTTCATAAACCAGTTTCACATAAGCAGGTTCATTTCTTTTGCCGCGGTAAGCCTGGGGGGAAAGATAGGGGGCATCTGTCTCAAAAAGCAGGCGATCCTCGGGTATATAATGCAATAAATCCCGTAAGGCATGGGATTTTGGATAAGTAAGGGGGCCGGCCAGGGATATGTAAAATCCCAGGTCTAAAAAATCTCCAGCCAAGCGGCGATCACCGGAAAAACAGTGCATCACTCCTACCCTGGAGGGTAACTCCTCTTCTTTTAAAATGCGCAGGGTTTCTTCATGGGCATCGCGGCTGTGAATGATTGCAGGCTTGTCAACCCGGCAGGCCAGGCGCAGCTGCTCCCGGAATACTTTTTCCTGGTCTTCCCTGGGAGAAAGGTTCCGGTAATAATCAAGTCCCATTTCACCAACAGCCAAAACGGTATCGCTGCCGGCCAGGCTTGCCAATTCATCCATCCAGCTGCCACCAACCTCTGCGGCGCTGTGAGGATGGATACCAACCGAAGCTCCAACCTGGGGGTATTTTCTGCTCAATGCCACCGAATTTTTTGAACTGCGCTGATCAGCACCGGCATTGATTATGGCTTCCACCCCGGCCTGGCGAGCCCTGCCCAAAACCTTATCCAGGTCATTTTTAAATTTTGGAAAATCAAGGTGCGCGTGGGTATCAATTAAAACAATCACGTTAACTTACCCTGCTTCCCGGGGTTGTTTTCTGATCCACGGTTGTTAGGGTAATTTCCCCTTCAGGATCAGTTGCCGCCAAAAGCATTCCCTGTGATAGAACACCCCTTAATTTTACTGGTTTCAAGTTAGCCACGAATAGCACCGATTTTCCTGTAAGATCTTCCGGTTTGTAGTGTTCGGCCAAACCGGCGACTACCTGCCGTGTATTCTTTTCGCCCAAATTGACATCCACCTTTAATAGTTTATCCGAATTGGGCACTTTTTCTGCTGCCACAATTTCTGCTACCCGCAGGTCAACTTTTTGGAAATCTTCCAGGGTAATCAAACCTTCATGTTCTTCCTGCTCCCTGGTTTCGGTTTCTTCTGCCGGTTTATCTCCCCGCACTTCCCTCAGTTCAGCCTGCATATTAAGCCTTGGGAAGAGATCTTCGCCTCTTTTTACAACAGTGCCCGGTTTGATTCCACCCCATGTTTTGAGGCTATCCCAGCTCTGCAGCTCGGGATTGTTCTCCAGGCCCAGCTGCGGCCAGGTACTTTCCGGGGTCCTGGGCATAAACGGTTGAAGCATAACAGCAATAAAACGGATGCTTTCTATTAAATTATATATAACCGTGCCAAGACGGTCTTTTTTCTCGGGGTCTTTCGCCAAATTCCAGGGCATATTATCATCGATATAGCGGTTACTGGTGCGTACCAGTTCCCAGAGCGCGATCAAGGCATCGCTGATTTTCATCTGATCCATCTCCGCCTCGACAGCACCCGGCGCATGCAAAGCCACAGAACGAAGTTTCTCATCGGTTGATTCATCCGAGGAAACCGGTTCCGGCAGAACTCCGTCAAAATAGCGCTCGGCCATGGTTAAAGTCCTGCTGACCAGGTTACCCAGGTCATTGGCCAGGTCATTATTTATCCGGGTGATGAAAGATTCCAGGCTAAAAACTCCGTCCTGTCCAAAAGGTATTTCACGCAGCAGGAAATAGCGCAGGGCATCAGAGCTGTACCTGGCTGCCAGCAGACGCGGGTCAATGGCATTGCCCTTTGATTTGGACATTTTGCCTTCCTGGAGCATTAACCAGCCATGCCCGAAAACTGTCTTCGGCAAGGGTTCTCCCAGGGCCATCAAGAATATTGGCCAGTATATGGTATGAAAACGAAGGATATCTTTGCCGATCAACTGGACATCTGCAGGCCAGAATTCCCGGTAAAGATTATCATTTTCATCTCCATAACCAAGTGCGGTGATATAATTGCTCAGGGCGTCAAGCCAGACATAGATAACATGATCTTGATCATATGGAACCGGAATGCCCCAGTCAAAAGAAGTCCTGGAAACACAGAGGTCTTCCAACCCCGGTTTGAGGAAGTTATTGATCATCTCGTTTTTCCGAGAAGGTGGCAAAATAAACTCCGGGTGTGATTCTATATGTTCCTGAAGGCGATCGGCATAACGGGACATTCTAAAAAAGTAAGCTTCTTCGTCAATCAACTCCACTTTACGTCCGCAATCAGGACAGTTGCCTTCATCCAGCTGCCTTTCAGTCCAGTAGGCTTCACAGGGGGTACAATAGAGTCCTTCATACTTACCCTTGTAGATATCACCCTGCTCGTAAAAGTGTGTAAATATTTTAGATACCCTTTCTTTATGCCTTTGTTCAGAAGTGCGGATAAAATCATCGTAGGCTATATCAAGTTCATACCATAGCTCCTTGATCCAGTCCACGATTTCATTGACAAAATCTGCAGTTGGCTTGCCTGCCGCTTCGGCTTCCCGCTGAATCTTTTGGCCGTGCTCGTCCGTTCCGGTTAAAAACCAGACCCGGTAACCGGTTAGCCTTTTGAAGCGGGCCATCGCATCTGCGGCCACAGTGGTGTAAGAATTGCCTACATGCAGCTTATTGCTTGGATAATAAATCGGAGTAGTGATGTAAAATGTTTTCTTATCTAACAATCTTGGGCCTCCTCCGCGGATAAAAGGATCAGGATGAGGTTATTATATCAGAGCAATCAATAGTGTCAAGGTGAGTTAGCGACAGAATATATTAAATGTAATATTCTTGTAAACTTGATTATTTTGGGAAAATACACTTGACTTTCCATGGCAATTACTGGTAT
>PUKR01000097.1 GCA_003552365.1 Syntrophomonadaceae bacterium | reverse complement strand
ATGGCCCTGCTTGATCTTTCTAATAGAAAAGATCGCAGCCTGTACTTCCGGGCGGTTAAATACAAGCTTTCCCTGTACCTGGAAACCGGTCACCAGGTATACGGAGCCTTTGAAAATAATCAAATCACCGGGATGTTCATTTTTAAAAACCCCCATGTTCAACCACCTTTAAAACTGCAGCTGCAAAGGCTTTTTCCCAACCTGTTTGTTTTTGCCCGGCTGATGCCGAGATTTTTAAGGGCCGCCCACCTGGCTACCGCTACCCAGCCGCCCGGAAACTTACCTGATAAGCCCTACACCCTTGAGGGCCTGGCTGTCCACCCCGCCCACCAGGGTAAGGGAATTGGCCGGCTGCTCCTCGAAAAAGCCGACCGGGTATGTTTTGCTGACAGCAGCGCCTCGGGCATCTACCTTTATACAGGGGATGAAAAAAACAAGGAGCTTTACCTGCGCTCCAACTTTCGTATCCTGGAAAGACGCCCTGCTTCTACCTTTACAGCTTACCACATGTTTAAAGACAGCATCAGAAGAGATAATCCGTCCCACAAGGAATAGCTGAGGTTAAATTACAAGCCGGGCCGGTTACATGGTAAACTGAGGTACAAAAGGGTTTTGGGTGGTGAATACTTTGAACAAAAAAAAGCACATTGCAACAAACTTAATTACAGAAACGGCCAGACGCCTCCTAAAAGAGAAACTTGGTCATTTTGCCCTCTACAACGGGACTGTCTATACACCCTGGGAATCATTTTACGGCGGGGTGGTAGTGCAAAAGGGCAAAATTAAACAACTCTTCGAAGGGGAACCGCCCCCGGAATTGGTAAAAGATGGTTACTTGTTATTTGACTGCCATGATAACAGGATAGTCCCCGGTTTTGTGGATATTCATGTCCACGGCGCAAAAGGGCTTGACTTTACACTGGCTTCAGAAGAAGAACTTATAAGCGCAATGCTTTATCATGGAACTACAGGTGGAACTACTGCAATGGCACCCACCCTGGTTTCAGCGCCGCTGGTACACCTCAATCAGGCTGCGGAAAGGATTAACCGGGTTAGCAAGTCATTAAACCCGGGCACTCCCCAGGTTTTAGGGATCCACCTGGAAGGGCCTTTTCTAAATCCCTGGTACAAGGGAGCTCATATCGAAGAATATCTAAAAGAGCCCGAACCCGAACTGATTAATGATTTGATCGCTTCGATCGGAGACAACTTGAAAATAGTCACCCTTTCCCCCGAACTGCCCCATGCCATGGAGGCAATTTCTCGTTTGCGGAGGCAAAAGGTAATCGCTGCGCTGGGCCACAGCGGGGCCACAGTGGAAGAAGTGCAAGAAGCTGTAGCCTGCGGCCTTAGTCACGCAGTTCACACTTACTCGGCCATGCGCCGCTTTCACCACCGCTCACCGGGAGCTTTAGGGGCAGTGCTGACCAACGATGCCCTGTCAGCTGAAATAATTGCCGACGGAGTCCATACCCACCCCGCCGCGGTAGACCTGTTTTTCAGGGCTAAACCGGGAGATAAAACGGTCCTTGCCACCGATGCCCTGGCGGTCTGCGGGCTCCCAGACAGCGAATGCTATCTCGGCAATAAAAAAATTATCAGCAGGGAAGGAAAAGCTTTTCTTGAAAACGGCAATTTAGCCGGCAGCCTTTTAACCATGAACCGGGCCCTGGCCGGGGCAATTGAAATGTCCGCTTTAAGCATGGAAGCAGTGCTTCCAGCCGCCACGATCAACCCGGCAAGGGTTATCGGGGTTGATAAATGTAAAGGTTCCCTCGAACAGGGCAAAGATGCCGACATTGTCCTGCTTGATGATCACTATGACACCCTTCTGACTATCTGCCGTGGCATTCCGCTAACAAATGATGTGAGTTAATTGTTAGCGGAAGTGGTCCTGCTGAACCAGGTCCTGTATAACTACCATTCTTTTTTAAAGAAGTTAACCTCGCCTTGATAGGGTTCTACCAGTTTTTCCAGGCGTTTAAGCTCTTCAGGCTCCATCTGCCTGAACTCTTTAACTATCCCGATATTCTCTTCCAGCTCTTGCGCGGTCGATATCCCTACAACAGCACTGCTTACCGGGAAGCTTAAGGCGTAGTTGAGCGCTTTTTCCATGCTGTCAAGGCCGTCATCCCTGAATATCCGGCCGTAGGCGGCAACTTTCATGGCAATAATTCCCATATCTTTCTCTTTAGCCAAAGGCAGCACCGCGTCCTGCAGCGGCTGGTAATAAGGATCGGCCGGGTTTAAAGAGAGTAAAATACAGTCAAAATCATATCTTTCGAGCGCCTCCAGCAAAGCCTGCGGATCCCGGTGGCCGGTAACCCCGGTAAAGCGAATTAACCCCTCCTGTTTTAATTCATCCAGGGCTGCCAGGGCTCCACCGTCAGCTAAAACCTGCTCGAGTTCATCTTCTGAATGAAGCCCGTGGACCTGTAATAGATCCAGGTAATCGGTCTGCAGCCTTTCGAGGCTTTGATGAAATAGCTCCATCGTCCCCTCGTAGGTACGATCAAGGGTTTTACTGGCTAAAAATGCTTCACCGCGGCGATCTTTAATCGCCTGCCCGATATTTTTTTCACTGCTGCCGTAGCTTGGAGCGGTATCTATATAATTAACTCCGAGATCGTGGGCCCGGTGAATAATTTTCTCTGCTTCTTCAACTCGATCTGAAGCTGCTATAGTAAATGAACCGCCCAGGCCCAGAATGCTTACCAGCTCCCCGGTTTTACCAAGCTTTCTTAACGGCATACCCTCCCGGCCTGCTTTTGCTTCTTTTTCCTTTTTAACCGGTTCCTTGTTGTCTGTTTTCTTTACTTCATCTTCATTTATTTGTTCCTCCGCTTGCTCCCTTTTTTCAGCTTTGTTCTCTTCCACTTCTTCCCCGGTCTCTTCTTCATCTTCCTGATCAAGCCCTATAAACCCGGCACAACCGGCCAGTCCCAGGGCAGCCATCGCTGTAAAAAGCAGTTTGACCAGCCTTCGCCTGCTTAACTTTTTTTCCATTCCTTCTTTTCCTTTATCTTCGCAGCTATCTTCTATACCGCTTAACATAACGTTGCCTCCTCATGCCCCGGTCAAAACCCTTTCAGCGAGAAGCCAGGACTCGAAAAGTATTCAAAGCGGGCGCCGGTGACAGTTCCCAAACATAAGAGGTTTCGACTACGTCAGGAACAATACACTTCCGGCAGTGGTTGCCCGGGGTTAATAGTTCCCGGCGATCCAGCAAAGCGATAATGTTTCTTAAGCCGGCTTTGCGCACATTGCCGGTTTCATTTCCGGGAGCAAAACATTTCAGGGCGGTCCCGTCTGCAGGCACATTGAAAAAAACCAGGGGAACCCGGCAGCGGTAATCACCTTCTTCCAACAGGTATTCCATCAAATAGCGCCGGCAGTTGTTAACCGGCAGACCCATATTTTTTAAGCGTAAAAAACGGCGCATGATACTGCCTCCCTGTAAAGCAGCTCAATTTCTGCCGTATCCATTTCCTCAGACACATTATTACGCCAAAAGCAGATTGCACACCCACAATTACAGCGGGCTGTGATCAGGTGAGATAGGAAAAAAGGAGTTTTCCTTGAACCAAAACGGATGCCAGGCATCGCCTTAAACAGCTTAGCCGCTTTCAGGCGGCTCATTACCATCCGTTGAACCTCTCCTCATGTTTTTATTTTACGTGATTTCATTTTACCTGACTTAAAGGCAAAAATAAAACCCGCCTTTATACAGGCGGGCTTTGGCACTTTACCTGTTTTCTGCGGCATCGTCATCGCCGGTGGTCACAAAATCAATGGGCAGTTCGGTTTCTTCAATTATGACCAGGTCATAAGGGTAGGTAATTGCCTGGGTAACCGGCTCTCCTTCTTCTGGCGCTGTAAAGAGTGCGGTGACAATAATTTCCTCTTCTTTTTTCTCTATAGAGGTGATCTCTACGCTGTAACCGCCGGTTGGCCTTTCACCGTAAGCCACGAGAATATACCTTTGATCTTCATAGATTTTACT